>NZ_BAAABL010000067.1:0-116297 GCF_039520965.1 Halarchaeum salinum | reverse complement strand
TCGCGGCTTCGTGGATCGACGAGTATCTTGGCGGATACCTCCAGAAGTTACGCTAGGTACTAAGCGTCTCGTTCACCAATCAGAAACGCGTCGCATTTCTGATGACGACATACAGCCACTATGGCTGGTCGTCGGTCTGGATCACGGTTTCGTCGACTACAACGTGATCCGGGTTTGCCCTCGGCTAGCTTGTAGACTCGCCTTCTGCACCCAGTTATGCACGGGGGACGAGCACGTTCGACACCAAACCTCTCAATATCGAATATGGTATTCGAAATTGATAGATATTCGAGATTGAGACGAGTACCGAGCTTCATCGCCCAGATCGGTGTCGCTTTTCGCTCCACAAACGCTAACTCAAAGCAATCGCTACTACCGGCGAGGCGGTCGATTTCTGGTGTAGAGCACTAGCAAATCGCACTGTCTCATCCGTCAACTCTAATCTGAACAGTGCCCGCACATCGAGAGGTACAGCTACCGGCGATCCACGCGGAAAAGGGGGCGTGTCAGCAGCAGTCGTCGGTTTTGTCGCGCACGCGTTTAATCGTTCAGTCCGCAGCCGCGGGTTCGGTCTCGGAGTGGTCGGTGGTGCCGCCCGTCTCGACCGTCTCGTCGACCTGCGAGTAGACGAGGAGGAAGCCGAGGAGTGCGAGGACGGCACCGAAGACGAACGGTGCGGCGTAGGACGTCCCGAACGGGAGCGAGAAGCCGGCGAGGTAGCCGGCGGAGAGCGGCCCGATGGCGACGCCGAGGCCGAACGCCATCGTGAGCACGGAGAGGGTCGTCCCGGAGCTCCGCCCCTTCGCGATGTCGCCGGCGAGGGCCATCGCGGGCGCGAAGACGGCCGCGCCCGCGACGCCCTGGAGGAAGCGTGCGACGATCATCCCGAGCGGGGTCGTGACGAACCCCTGTGCGAGCGTCGTAGGGACGAGCAACAGGAGGCCGCCGAGGATGAACGGTTTGCGGCCGTACTCGTCGCTCCACGCGCCGATGGGTGCTTGGAGGAGGACCTGGGCGAGGACGAACGCGGAGAACTCGATGCCGAACCACGTCGCGTTCTGCCCGAGCGTCGTGTTGATCTGGTGGGCGAGCGGTTCGAGGAGGGCGATCCCGACGGCCATGAAGACGGAGGCGACGCCGAGCGTGAAGACGGGATCGAGGAGTTTTCCCTCGCGCTTATGGTCGAGAACGGCGATGCTGAGGTCCTCGCCGGCCTCGTCGCCGAGCTCCTCCGGTTCGGGGTCGGAGACGAGCAGGTGGACGAGGACGGCACCGACGAGCGAGGAGATCGTCGCGACGTAGAACGCCGACTCGAAGCCGGTGATCGAGACGCCGAGGACGCTGTACGGCCCGCCGGCGACGACGCCGCCGGCGACGACGGGGCCGAGGCCAAAGCCGACCATCCGGAAGGTGTTGAAGATCCCCATCGACCCGCCGCGACCGGCGTCCGTGGAGAGCTCGTTGACGAGCGCGACGGTCGCGGGGACGGTGAGCGCGACACCGACGCCCTGCGCGATGCGGATGAGGAGGACGGCGGCGTAGCTCCCGACGAGCGTGTA
This sequence comes from Halarchaeum salinum, assembly GCF_039520965.1. NCBI lineage: Archaea > Methanobacteriati > Methanobacteriota > Halobacteria > Halobacteriales > Halobacteriaceae > Halarchaeum > Halarchaeum salinum. The sequence continues at coordinate 114,738 of NZ_BAAABL010000067.1, read as the reverse complement.
GACGAAGTTCGCGACGGTCAGGAGGAGCAGACCGGCGATGACGAAGATCTTCCGCTTCCCGCTGCGATCGGAGAGGTTCCCGGCGAACGGCTGGATGGCGCTGTTGAAGAAGCCGAACATCGAGAGGATGATCCCCGTGATGAGCGCGGGCGCGAGTCCGAACGTCCCGCCGGAGACGATGCCGCTGGCGATATAGAGGGGAAGGACGACGATGAGGAAGGAGTTCCCCACCGCGTCGGCCATCCGCGCGAACGCGAGCGCCAGGATGCGCCTGTCGATGTCGAAATAGCCCACTACCGTCTCACCTCGTGTGTGTCGATGTGTGTTTCGTACATAGCGAAGAATGACTGAACAGTTAGTCAGTCCGTAGTACATGCACGGTCGGCCGTGCGTATAAGTATTACGTCGGAAGCACCGCGTGCCGGCTGGTGTCGACCGGTCTGCGCGATCGAATGGACGGATACAAACCGCCCGATGGCGTTCGAGTCGACGTGACTGCGAGACGCGACGCCGCGCTGTATCTCGGGTTGGCCGCGTCTTGGGGGACGGCCTTCGTCGCGACCGACGCCGCCCTCGACACGGTGCCGCCGGTGCCGTTAGCCGCCATCCGGTTCGACCTCGCGGCGCTCGCGCTATTCGTCGTCGTCCTCGCGACCGGTCGAGCGTCCCGCCCGCGCGGGCGCGGTGACTGGGCCCCGATCCTGATCGGCGGGATCTGCAACATCGGCCTCCACCACGCCCTTTTGTTCGCGGGCCAGCGGAGCGTTTCGCCCGCCGTCGCCGCCACGCTCCTCGGCCTCGTCCCCGTGTTGACCCCGGTCGCGACGCGCCTCACACGCGCTGACGAGGGGCTCACTCGACGCGGCGTCGTCGGCATCCTCGTCGGCTTCGCCGGCGTGATACTCATCGCGAACCCCGACCCGTCGAACCTGACGGCGAGCGTCGGTGCCGCCCTCGTCCTCGCCTCCGCGGCCGTCTGGACCGTCGGTGCCGTGTTCACCGACGAGGACGACGCCGCGCTCGGTGGTCTCGCCCTACAAGCGTGGACGTTACTCGTCGGGGCCCTCGCGCTCGACGCGGCCGCCTTCGTCCTCCCCGGCCAGTCGTTCGCGGCGGCGGCGTTCCCCCCGGCGACGGTCGGCTGGGTACTCTACCTCGCGTTCGTGCCCGGCGCGATCGGCTTCCTCGTCTACTTCCGGTTGCTCGATCGCCTCGGCCCCATCGAGATGGGGCTCATCGAGTACGTCATCCCGCCCTTCGCGGCGCTGTTCGGATGGTGGCTCCTCGGCGACACCATCGACGCGGCGACGGTCGGCGGCTTCGTCGCTATCCTCATCGGCTTCTGCCTGCTGAAGGCGGGCGTCCTCCGGCGACGTCTGTACGAGCGGGTGGCTCCCGCGGGTGCGTCGGCGTCGGAGACCGACTGACGGCGGGCAGGCAACGTACCGGTCCCGATTGGTGGTCCACCGGTGCCGGAACGGTTATGCGGTGGCCGATTCACACCATCGGACGTGAGCGAAGATCTCTCCGAGACCGCGGCCGACCTCGCCAGCGACCTCGTCCGCGAGGACATCGTGGTCCTCTCGCGGCCGGACGTCAACCACCGCCTGAAGACGCGCCTCGACATCTCCAAGATCGACCACGACGTCGTGACCGAGGCGTTCGCCGACGAGGGATGGGAGTACAGCCGCCACCTCTACTACCACCCGCAGGGGCTCCGCGACGCGACGACGGACCTTGCGGCCGACCTCCGCGGCGACGGCCGGCTGCTCGTCGCCCACGATGAGGTCTGTGACGAACTGGCGCGGGAGAGCGAGGAGGAGGAGCCGGTCCGCGACCACGTCACCGGGTGGAAACAGGGGGGCTTCGACGAGCTCGTCCGGGGGGCGCTCGAAGAAGCCGGCTGGCGACACGAGACCGTCGAACGCCGCGGGCACGAGCTACGCGTCTACCTCCGCCCGCTGTACGCCGTCTTCGAGGAGAACCACTCGAGCGGGAAGTCGCCGCTCACGACGAACGAGCTCTTCTCGCACTATCTCTCGTCCTCGATGGCCGACGCCCTCGAAGACCGCTGAGCGCCACCCGAGGCAGACGACGTTACGTGCGAGCAGTACTCTCTACCACGCTGTGAGAGCGTGGATGTCGTCCGGATCCAATCATCGTCGTGCAAGAGCTGATATCGGAACCCGACCGTGTCCGCTGGGAGAAACACGCTTCCTCGGTACGTCGTCGCACGCGAGTTGGTCGCACGCGAGTTGGTGGGCGTATTTGGAGTGTTCGTCATGTGCCGCGCTCTCAGCGCGTGTGTCTCCGCGCAAGGCATCCTGCTTGAGGTTCAGCACGCAGTAGCGCGGAGCCTCCATCCTCAAGCGCGAGCGAAGCGAGCGGGAGGGCGGAGAGGAAGCGCGTTCGCATAGGCTTAATACCGCTTGTGACATATTCTGAGATACTGTCGCCCTCGCACAAGTCGGGGACGAGAGGAGCCACAAGTGAACTGGCTCCAGTGGTGCGATACCTCCGCACCCGATATTCGGGAACGACGACCGTGAACGGGTTGAAATCCCGTCCCCCGGCTGGGGGGAGAGCGAGAGGACACCGGAAATTAAATCGGCGGGACAATCCACGGAACGGGTCCGACAACTGCGGTTCGCAGCAACAACTCCGACCCGCTACCCACTTCCTGGACAGTAATAGGAAGCGGGGCCACGTCCACGCATGGGGTCGCGGGACACAATCTCGTTGCGGTAAAGCCCCGCCCTCACAGAGTGACCGACCGCCGCAAGCCGGGAGGGAGCGAGTAGGGTGGGGAGGAAGTCACGCGACTGCGAGCGATTCCACCGATGGGAAGACTTATTCGCGGCCTCGGCGCAACGCCAGTGTGCGGTTCCCGATCCAGTCCGCCGTCGGCGAGCGGGTACGCGCGCTGTTCGCGTCACGTCTCGGCGTCGACCGACGCGCGCTCGCCACATTCCGCGTCGCGCTCGGGCTCCTCCTCTGTCTCGATCTCGTACTGCGGGCGCGAAATCTCCGCGCGTTCTACACGGACGCGGGAGTTCTCCCGCGTGAGACGCTCCACGCGCTCTACCCGACGCTATCACGGCTCTCGCTCCACGCCCTCTCCGGGGCCGTGTGGTTCGAAGTCGTGCTCTTCGTCCTCGCCGCCGGCTGTGCGCTCGCGTTGCTCCTCGGCTACCACAGCCGCCTCGCGCTGCTCGCCTCGTTCGTGCTCCTCGTCTCCCTTCAGGCGCGCAACCCGCTCGTGCTGAACGGCGGGGACTCGCTCCTCCGCCGCCTGCTGTTTTGGGGGCTCCTGCTCCCGCTCGGGGCGCGCTGGTCGCTCGACGCGCGAGCACGGATGCAGAACGGGCTCTCAACGCGCGTCGCCACGGCGGCGTCCGCGGCGCTCCTCCTGCAAGTCGTCCTCGTCTACGTCGTCACGGTGCTGTTCAAACACCAGGGGACGCTCTGGGGACGCGGGCTCGCCGTCCGCTACGTCTTCGATCTTCGGGAGTTCACGGTGTTCCTCGGCCCCGTGCTCGCCGGCCACGCACTCCCCCTCACTGTCGTCAACTATGGCTGGATGGCGCTCCTCGCGTGTGCACCGCTGCTCGTCCTCACGACCGAGCGAGTCCGCGCGGCGCTCGTCGGTGCGTTCGCCCTCGCGCACCTCGGATTGCTCTGCACAATCGGCGTCGGGGTCTTCCCGTTCGTCGACCTCGTCGCGCTCGTCCCGTTCGTTCCGTCGTTCGTCTGGGACGCCGTGGAGCGCCGGCTCAATCGCTCAGGGCTCCCTGCCGCCGCCGACGTGCTCGCGCGTCGACTCCCGACGCCACGAAACGTCACACCGACACTCCCGGCGGGGACGGCGCGCGTCGCAAGCCGCGGGCTTGCCGTCGTCGTCTGTCTCCTCCTCGTCGCGATGTGCGCCTGGAACGCCGCGTCGCTCGGCTACGTCGATGTCGGCGGGAATGAGGGAAGCGTCGATCCGCAGGCCTACGGCTGGAACATGTTCGCACCCAACCCCGTCACGACCGAAGTCTGGTACGTCGCGCCCGCTCGAACGACGGCGGGCGAGCGCATCGACGCGATCACGGGCGAGGCGGTAACGTGGGCCCCACCGCCGTCGTTCGAGCGCCAGTATCCGACGGCACGCTGGCGCAAACTCCTCCGGAACGCGCACAAACGCGATCTCGTGGGGATCCAGCGGGCATACGCCGGCTCCCTCTGTACGCGCTGGAACGCCACGCACGCGGACGGGCTCGAACGGATCTCGATCGCCCTCGCCATCCAAGAGGCGCGACTCGACGGTCCCGAACCCGTGCGACACGATGTCCGGTGGAACGGCACATGCGCGAGCATGACGTGATACCTATGACATCCCCCAGCTCACGCCGAGGTTTCCTCGCGTGGAGGATATCGCTTACCGGCCCACGGAGGCACTCGCGGGTTCGTACGCTCCTCGTTGGCACAAGACGTGGTGACTCTGAACGAGAATGGTCGTTGTATCCCGCGCTGTCGGCGGCCTCGTCGACGATGGCGGCACAGCGGTTCCCACCCATGCCGGTGTGCGGGCGGCGCGTCACGCGTCGAGGACGTGGACGTTCCCCATCATGCCCGCCGGGAGGTGGGGGATGCAGTAGTAGTGGTACCAGCCGGCCGTCTCGAAGGCGTGCTCGTAGCGCTCGCCCGGTGGGATGACGCCACCGCCGTTGCGTTCGTCGATGAATGATCGAGTGGCGGCGACCTCGCCGTCGAACGACCCCGAGGAGAAGAAGCCCGCGCCGGCCGGGAGGCGGGGGTCGTGGGAGTGCGCGGCGTCGCCGGACACGCCGAGGAGCGCCTCGACGCGCTCGTGGTCGTACGTCGCGGCCGTCACAGTGTGGTTGCGCGCGCCCGTGTTCTCCCAGACGAGGGTGTCGCCGGCGACGACCTCAACCGTCGGGACGTCGCGGGGCACCCAGTTCGGGGCGTCGTCGGGGACGGTCGCGGTCGAGCGCGGGACGTAGGCGTCGGAAGTCATCGCCACGTCGTAGTCGGCCCCGGTACCGCCGAGACAGCCGGCCGTCGTCGCGCCGAGCGCGACCGCCGCGCCGCTTGCGAGAAACGCGCGCCGATCCATAGTCGACCGTTGGGCCCACGACGGACTAATACTCCCCGGTCCACCGGCCCGTAGCGTCCGTGGTCCGGCCGACTGCGATCCCGACAAGACGTGCGCGACGACGACGGAGAACTCACGGGCAGCGTGTGTCAGCGTGCTGCTGGCAGCGTACGACGGCGGGCCCCGACAGCGTGCGACGGCGAATCCTGCAGGCATATATACGCGCGTGTCCCTACGGCCGAGCATGGAAACGTCGACGTCGGGACGCTCGCTCGCCACGCTCCCGCGGCGCGTCGGCGGTTTTTTCGTCCGCCACGTCCGCGGGTTCACCGCGCTCACGCTCGTCGTCACGGCCTTCCTCGTCCTCCTCGGCGAGTACACCGCCGCGGCCGGTGCCGGCGCGACCTGCAACAACACCTATCCAGGATGCGCCGGGCAATTCTCGCCGGTCGGCCTCTCGATTCCGCAGTTCATCGAGTGGTTCCACCGGCTCGTCGCGATGAGCGTCGGCTACGTCATCGTCGGGAACGCGGTCCTCCTCTGGTGGGCGCACCGCGGGACGCGCGCCTCCCGAAGCGCGTGGCTCGCCGCGTTCCTCCTCCCGATCCAGGTGGCTTTCGGCGCGCTCACCGTCACCGTCGCCGGCCTCGTCCCCGGCGGCTACGCGCCTCCGACTCAGCTCGTCCACCTGACGACCGCACTTGCCATCTTCGTCGCACTCGTCGCGTCGCTCGTCTGGGTCGACGCCGAGCGCGGCCGTGGCGCGACCGCGACGCGCTTCCAGTACGCCGCGTTCGGCGGCCTCGCACTCCCGGTGTTACAGGCCGTCTTCGCGCGCGGCTTCCTCCTCACCTTCTGGCCGAGCGTCCAGACCGCCTACCACCTCTTCGGCCTGCTCGGGCTCGCCGTCCTCATCGCTCTCATCCTCTGGGCGTTCGACGCCGGCGAGACGGGGATCGCCGTCTACGGGACGATCGGCGCGGTCGCGACGCTCGCGAACACGTATCTCGTCGCCGGCCTCTTCCTCGTCACCGCACGCGTCGAGGCCGTCACGCACGTCCTCCTCGCCGTGCAGTTCGGCTGTTTCGCGCTGCTCGCGCTCGCCGCGAGAAACGTCGAGGTGCGTCCGCGTCGTCGACGCGCTTAGGCCGACTCGTCCGTCTCGACCGGTTCGGCGAACGCCACCGTCTCCTTGACGTCCGTGATCTCGACGTTGAGCTGATCGCCCGGCTTCGTCCCCGGCACGATGACGATGAAGCCGCGTTCGACCTTCGCGATCCCGTCGCCCTGATCGCCGAGCGTGTCGATCGTCACCGTCCGGATGTCCCCCTCGCTGACCGGGGGCTCCTGTGTCTGGCGCTCGCTCGCCCGGTTCCCGGTTCGCGAGCGCGACGACGATGACGGCATCTCGCTCGTGGCGTCAGTCGACGGCGTCTTGTCGGTCGATGGCGCTGCGTTCCCGGCCGTCTCGTCGGACGCAGCGAGCAGCGCGACGCGATACGGGTCGTCGAGCGACAGCGAGCCGTTCTCGACGAGCGACTTCGGAATCGAAACCACGTAGCGGTCGTCGTCGGCCTCGATCTCCGTCTCGAACAGCAGTCGAATCGAATCAGATATCTCTGCCATTACCTCGCGTACGAGGTCAAGAAGTAAAATCCCGCGGATCGACGCGGCTGTGCTGGGGCGTCGCACACGGCGGTCGGTCGGAGGCATCGTCCGACGGGGGATAGCCGGGGTATTCAAGCGTCCGGCCCCTCAATTCCCGTCATGGATGTGTCGCCGGGTTCGTCCCCCCGTGGGCTGGCGTGGGTGCCGATCTCGCTACTCGGTCTCCTCCTCCTGTCGGTCCCGCTCTACGATATGTGGGAGGACACCACGGCGCTCTCGTGGGCTGTCGCGACGACGGCGATCGAGAACGCCCCGTTGATCCTCCTCTCGATCGCGCTCGTCTACGGCGGTATCTGGCTCGGCCGAACGGGCTGGGAGCCCGAATACGTGTGGACGGTCACGAAGTGGAACGTCGGTATCGCGGCCGGGATCGCGGCGCTCTACGTGCTCGTCATCGCCCTCCAGCTGTGGGCGATGCACGACCTCAAACCGGTGATACTCGCGCTCGACGGCGTCCTTTTCGGCTCCGTCGCCGCGTTCGGTGTCGGCGTCTACAACGCCCGACAGCGGCGGACCGAGGCCGACCTCGAACGGAGCCGCGAGGAGTATCGGACGCTCACGAACGACGCCCTCGACACCTCCGAAGTCGCGACCCTCGTCCTCGACGACGACCGTCGCGTCGTCTGGATCAACGAGGCGACGGCGGAGTACTTCGGTCTCGAACGTTCGGCCGTCGTCGGCCGCGAGATGCACGACCTCATCACGGAGCGGATCGCGGACGCGTTCGAGGACCCCGAACGCGTCCGCGATCGGCTCTTCGAGGCGTACGAGCACGACGACGAGACCGTCGAGTTCGAGTGTCACGTCACCGCCGGCCCCGAGCGCGAGGAGCGCTGGCTGAAACACTGGAGTAAGCCCATCGAGAGCGGGCGCTACGAGGGTGGGCGCATCGAGCACTACACGGACATCACGGCGACCAAACGCCGCGAGCAGGAGCTCGACGCCCGCGAGCGGACGCTCCGCGAGATGTACGAGATCATCTCAGACCCCGAGCGCGACTTCGACGCGAAGGTCGAGGCGCTCATCGACATCGGCCGCGACCTCTTCGACGCAGAGTACGGGTCGTTCGCACGGATCGACCCCGACGAGGGCGAGTACCACATCGAGGCCGTCCGGTGCGAGGACGCCGATCGCACAGCGGGCGACATCATCCCGCTCACCCAGACGCACTGCCAGCGCCTCGTGGAAGAAGAGCGCACCGTGCAGTTCGAGGCCCGGCCGTTCGACGTCCCCAAGCAGGCCTACGGAACGGACGCGGGCTTCGAGACGTACGTCGGGACGCCGGTCTACGTGGACGGCACGCTCTACGGGTCGCTGTGCTTCCTCGATCGCGACGAGGCCGACCCGTTCGACGACTGGCAGCTGACGATGGTCGAGTTGATGGGCAACTGGATCGGCTACGAGCTCGACCGGAAACGCCTCATGGAGGAGCGCCGCCGTCGCCTCCGCGAGGAGGAGTCGAAGTTCGAGGAGGTCGTCGAGGGCGTCGACAACTACGCGATCTTCGCCCTCGACACGGAGGGGCACGTCACCTCGTGGAACCAGGGGGCGGCGCGGATCAAGGGGTACGAAGAGGACGAGATCGTCGGCGAACACTTCTCCGTCTTCTACCCCGCGGAGGACGTCGAGAACGGCCTCCCCGAGACGCTCCTCGAGGAGGCACGCGAGAACGACCGTACCCACCACGAGGGGTGGCGCGTCCGAAAGGACGGCACGCGTTTCTGGGCGGACGTGACGATCGCCGCCCGCCGCGACGCCGACGGCGACCTCCGCGGATACACGAAGGTCGTCGAGGACATGACCGAGCAGCGCGAGCGCGAACGCGCTCTCGAGCACGAGCGCGAGCGCCTGGAGTTCATGAACCGGATCATCCGGCACAACATCCTGAACGGGCTGAACCTCGTCGACGCGCGGGCCGACCTGCTCGCGGACGAGTACGTCGAGGACGACGCGGCGCGTGCGCACCTCGAAACGATCCGCGAGCGCGTCGACGATCTCGCGTCGGTCATCGACACGATGCGGACGTTCATGGACGCCGTCGTCCGCGAGAGCGAGCACGAGACCTATCCGGTGTCGCTCCGCGACGCCCTGGACGAGAAGGTCGCACTCGCTCGCGACTCCTACCCCGAGGCCACGTTCACGACGCACGACCTCCCCGATCCCGAGACGACCGTCGTTGGCGACGACCTCGTCGGCGAGGTCTTCGAGAACGTCCTCTCGAACGCCGTCGTTCACAACGACAAGGAGACGCCCGAAGTCGAGGTGTGGACGACCCGGACGACCCGCTCGGTGGCGATCGACACCGAGACCGGCGAGATCCTCCCCGACTTCGACGCCGGCCGGCCGGACGTCGAGGCAGTCGAGCGAGAGCGCCCCGCGATCGTCGTCCACGTCGCCGACAACGGGCCGGGCATCCCCGACGACGAGAAGGACGACGTCGTCCGCAAGGGCGTCTCGGAGCTCAACGAGCCCGGCAACGGCTTCGGACTCTACCTCGTGAAGGAGATGATGGACGCGTACGGCGGGTCGATCAGCGTCCGCGACAACGACGCTATCGACGACGCGCGCGGCACCGTCTTCGATCTCGTGTTCCCGATCGCCGACGAGGAGTGACGCGACCGCCTCGCGTGGCGTGCCCGGCGCTCGTGCATTCGCGGGCGCTCACTCCGTCCGCGGCGACTCGCCGTCGTCCGTCGCCGCGCGTACGTCGGTGGCGCGCTCCCGGATCGCCGCGAGGTCGCCCGCGTCGCGTTTGTCGTCGAGGTGGCCGTAGACGAGCCCCATCCGGTGGTTCGAGCGGAGCGCGTCCTCGTTCGCGGCGGGGAAGTCCCAGTAGAGCGCGTTGAACGGGCAGGCGTCCGCGCCGACCGTCGCGTCCGGGTCGTACGGACACCCGTCGCAGTAGTCGCCCATCCGGTCGAGGTAGTTCGCCGACGCCGCGTAGGGTTTCGTCGCGAACAGATCGGCCGCGTATTGTCCCATCTCGACCGTGTTCGGCGTCGACACCCAGTGGTAGCCATCGACGAACGCGACGTGGAACCAGCGGTTGAGTTCGTGAGGGTCGACGCCGTAGAGCAACGCGAAGTTCGAGAGCACCATCAGGCGCTGGATGTGGTGGGCGTAACCACGTTGTCGGACGCCAGCCACGGCGGCGTCGAGACACGCCATGTCGGTGTCGCCGCTCCAGTACAGATCGGGCAGGTCGCGCGTCGCGTCGAGGCGGTTCGCGTCCGCGAGGTCGGGCATCCCCACGCGGTAGGCGTGACGGACGAACTCGCGCCACCCCAACACCTGCCGGACGAACCCCTCGACGCTCTCGATCGGGACGTCGTCGCGTTCGTCGTAGGCCTCAACGGCGGCGTCGACGACCTCGCGCGGCCCGAGGAGCCCGAGGTTCAGCGGCGCTGAGAGGAGCGCGTGATCGAGCATCGGCTCGCCTTCGACCATCGCGTCCTCGTACGGGCCGAAGTCGGGGAGGCGGTGCGTCACGAAGTCGTCTAGCGCCGCGAGCGCGTCGGCACGCGTGACCGGCCACCCGAAGGGCTCCGGGTCCGCCCACGTCCCCGCGTTCACGTCCGCGTAGTCGTCCTGTACCGACCGTGTCGTCGCGTCCGGATCGAACGTCGGCACGTCGGGTGCCTCGTAGTCGTCCGGCGGCGTCTCTCGGTTCGCCTCGTCGTAGTTCCACTCGCCGCCGACGGGTTCATCGCCCTCCATCAGCACGCCGGTCTCGCGGCGCATATACCTGTAAAAGTCCTCGTGGCGGAGCGCGCCGCCGTCGTACCAGTCGTCGAAATCGGCGGGCGAACAACAGAACAGTTCGTTCTCGACGACGCGCAACGTGCCGCCACGCGTCTCAACGAGGTCGCGCAAGCGATCCGCCGCGCCGTAACTCGCCGGGCGCATGACGACGAGGTCGTCGCCCGGATGAGCGTCGAAGTGCGCATCGAGACCGTCGCCGAACGTCGCCGTCTCGTGGTAGTCGACGGGCCGGCCGTCCTCGCGGAGCGCGTCGCGAAAGTGGCGCATCGCGCTCGCGACGAGCGTGCGTTTGTGCGGGTGGTAGGCGTGGCGGGCCGCGAACGCGCGCGCCTCGATCATGAGGACGCGCTCGTCGGGGCGGGCGGCGAGTGGGCCGGCGCGGCGGGTGAGTTGATCGCCGAGAACGAGGACAGTCATGAATGCTCCGTCGGGAACTACCGGGATGGCCGGTACGGCCCGGCCGGACTATGCCTCGAGCGGGGCTTCGAGACGAGCGACGTCGAGTTCGATCGTCGTCCTATCGTCCGAGACGGACGTGATCTGCCCGGCGACGACGAGCCCCGTGTGTGGCGTCGGGCCGATCGCGATCGGATCGCCGACCTCGACGTCGACGGGGTCGGTGAAGGTGATCTCCGCGTTGCACTCGTCCGGGTGGTTCACTTCGAGGAAATCGATCACTTCGACCGTGACGTCGACGCGGTCGTAGTCGCGGGCGACCGTAAGGTCCTCCGCGTCCGCCTCGTCGAGGTCCTGCTGGTCGAGCGCCTCGTACGCGTTCGTCGTCGGCTTATACCCCCCGCGCGGGCCGGGGATTCCCTCGACGAGGTCGAGGGCCTTCAGCGTCTGCATCTGGTTGCGTATCGTTCCGGGGTGGCGATCGACCGCCTCCGCGATCTCCTCTCCCGTCATCGGGGATTCCGTAGACTGATAGCCGTCGATAAGCGCGTTGAGAATCGCTTGCTGCGAGTCAGTCAGATCCATCGATTCTTACCCGACGTAGGGCATATACGGGCATATACGTTTGGATCCACCCCCATCTATCGCTGTGACGGTCAGCCCATGAGGACAATTTTTCGACAGCCTAGCTCGACGTCCTTCACATCTAAATTATATATACATTCTAAATCAGAGTGTTTCGGCGCTTATTGATGATGTACTCGGTGAGTCGAGAGCGGAAGCGATCACCGAGAACCTGATCAGGGACCGAAAGATCCGCGGGCTCGTCCTCGCTCGTGTTCTCGAATGTGTCCCGGTCGATGGACATTGTGGAAAGGAGGTACGTCATCCGCTGTAAAGAGTGTTAGATATGAAAGCTACGAAATTTCTGAAGGTGAATCACTGTCCATCGCGAAGGCGTTCAAGAACCGTATGCATTGAGACAGCCAGTCTCAACTACTGGGCAACTCATTTGTATATAGCGATATAGAATATATATGGTGCTGGCGCGACGCGGCCCGCTATGAAAATGCTTATCCAATATTGAATTAATATTCATCTATGTCTGATCTCGCAGCGTTCCTCGATTCGTTCGACGAACGGGACTGGCAGGAAGCCGACGCCGCGGACGGCCCCGTGCGGTTCGCGATGGTCGGCGTCGGCTGGTGGGTGACCGATCAGGCCGCCCCCGCCGTCGCGGCGAGCGAGCTCTGTGAGACGACCGTTCTCGTCTCCCGCGGCAAGGAGAAGGCCGCACAGGCTGCCGCGGATCTCGGCGTCGCACACGGGCTCTCCTCGGCGGAGTTCGCCGACGGCGTCGCCGCCGACGATTACGATGCCGTCTACGTCTGCACGCCGAACGCCGCCCACCTCGAAACCGTCGAGACGGCCGCGGCACTCGGCAAACCGGTTCTCTGCGAGAAGCCGATGGAGGCTTCAGCGGAGCGCGCTGAGGCGATGATCGAGGCCTGCGAGGCCGCTGACGTCCCGCTGATGATCGCCTATCGGATGCAGACCGATCCCGTCGTCCGCCGGGCGCGCGAACTCGTCGCCGCGGGCACGATCGGCGATATCGCGCACGTCCACGGTCACATGAGCCAATCGCTGTTGCGCGACATGTTCTCCGATCCCGACCAGTGGCGCTTGAACCCGGAGCTCGCCGGGCCGGGCGCGTCCGTCACCGACCTCGGCGTGTACCCGCTCAACACGACGCGCTTCGTCCTCGACGCCGACCCGCTCGCCGTCCAGTCCATGCTCTACAGCGAGCACGAAGGATTCGAGGACGTCCCGGACGAGCGCGCGGCGTTCACCGTCCGCTTCCCCGACGGCGTCTTCGCGTCCTTCTCCGCGAGTCAGCAGGCCCACGAGACCGGCTTCCTCCGGATCGTCGGCACCGAGGGTGAGATCGCCCTCGATCCCGCCTTCTTCAACCGGAACGACGCCGGCCTTACCGTCGCGCGCGGCGAGCAGGCGGCCGAGATCGACTTCGATCCCGTCGATCAGATGGAAGAGGAGTTCGACTACTTCGCCGATCGCCTCCTCACCGGCCGCGAGATCTACCCGGACGGCGAGCACGGCCTCACCGACATTCGTGCCGTCGAGGCGATCCTCGCCGGCGAGACCGAGATGCGCACGCTCTGAGCTAGCCGAGCGAATACACGTTTTCGAGGTAGACGTCCCGCACTCGATCCCCCCAGTTGTGCGTGTAGGTGTCGATGACGTCCGCAGCGACGTCGCCACGGAGGTATTTCACGATGCCGCGATCGCCCGTCCGGTCACGGAGATGCGTCGTGAAGAAGTGTCGGAAGTAGTGGGGCGTGACGTTCTCGCTCGCACCGCCACCGGTCCGGTACCAGCCGGCGTCGCGGGCGTATTTCGTCACTGTCTCGCGAACCATCTCCGGGGTGAGGCGTGCGCCCCACGCGTCCCGTGTCGAGCAAAAGAGCGGCTCCGCGTCCGAACGCGCGTCCGGGCGGACGGCCAGCCATGCCGCGAGCGCGGCGCGGAGTTCCCGATCGACCGGGAGGAGCGTCACGCGTTTGCGCTTATTCGACGCGCTCCGTACCTCTCCGTTCGTTGCCTCACCCGTCGAAATATCGGGATCGACGAAGAGTGTGTCCGGCCGGCCGTCGAGTCGCCCGCGCGTCCCGAGGTCGGGATAGGCATCACGAACACCGCCATGTGAGAGACGGAGATCCCGTAGATCGAGGTTGCAGAGTTCGCCGACACGGAGGCCGGTTTTGAGGAGCGTGAGGAGCACCGCGCGATCGCCCGGGTGCGTGATCCCCGCGACGAACTCGCGCATGCGCGAGACCGTGATCTCCCGGCGCGTCGGGTCGGCGTCGATGGACTCGTCCATCTCCTCGACGACGAGCGTCATCGGGTTCGCGTCGAACGCACCGACCTGCGTCATGTACGAGTAAAACCGGTTGCAGTACGAGGCGTAGGTCGCGACGGTCGATTCGGCGTACTCCCCGCGCAGCGAGGCGACCCACGCGAGGCAGGCGCGCCGGTCCGCGTTCGCAGGGCCCGTAATACCGCGGTCGGCGAGAAACGCCTCGAACCCCCGGAGAACGCGCTCATAGGCCGCACGCGTCCGCTCGTGCTTCCCGTGGTAGCCCATGTCTTCGAGGAAGTATGTGATAGGGTCCTCGACGTCGGCCGGCTCTGCATCGCTCACGCGATCGACCCCCGTCGAACGCACCGACCAGTCGAACCGAGCGGGTCAACACTACTCATGTGCACTGCCCCGCTCGTCGTCCTCTCGGAGGACGTAGCCGCCGTCCCGTGGGCTGTACTTTACGACGCCGCGCTCCGTGAGGTCGTCCAGCGTCTCCTCCAGACGCTCTTCGAAGTCGCCGGCGAGCGCGTCGACGAGCGTCTCCCAGCCCGCGACGTCGCGCTCGCGGAGCTCGTCCAGGACACGCCGGTCGAGCGACGACGTCGAGTCCTCGAGCTCCTCGCTCCCCCCGGGATCGCTCGTGCTCTCGTCGGCGAGGCCGAGGTCGCGAACGCCCGCCTGCACCATCATCCGGACGAACTCGCTCTGTGAAACCCCCATCTCGTCCGCGCGCTCCACCCACGTTTCCTTCTGGTAGCGCGGGACGTACGTCTTCACCGAGACGCGGTCGTCGTCGCTCACGCGTTCCACCCCGGAACCGTTAGTAGCTTCGTGGACAGTTCGCGTTGAAGTGGTCTTAGAGGGCTCTTGAGCACCGAGAACCGGCTATTCCTTCGTGTCGAACCTCGGTGGATGCCGTCGATGGGTGTTTCGGGGCCGTTTACCCTACCCTCGGAGTTCCGGGTTGGGTGTTGTCGTGTACAGGGAATCATCGTCGGTCGTACGTAGCGCGTCGTGCGCCACCGCCAAGAAGGTACCCTACTACTATGGATAAAAGTACTTATCCATACTCTCAGGGCTAAATACACTCCTCTGTTTGGAACCATATTGGCAGATAAGTCTATGCTTGAACCTACATAGACGGATATCTCTCTGTCTACATGGTCCCACAACCACGCATCTATCTGTCCTCGTTCGATGCCCCAGTGGAGTCGTTCTCTCGCTTCGGCAGCAGCCGCTATCGTCGCCCACGGTTCTCCAGCGATCGCTGGGCGACCTGCCCGGCCTCGCGAACGGCGCGACGGCGACCGGAGGAGCCGAAGGATCGGTAGAGGAGGCCGAGCGTTCCGAGGGTCGCGACGCCGACCGCGAGCGTCGCGTCTGTCAGCGCGGCGGTGTAGCACAGCGTCGTGACGACGATGCCGGCGCTCGCGGCGACGCCGAGGACGAGCCGGCGCGCGAGGCGATGCAGGACGTCGTTCTCGTCCGCGACGTCCGTACGGACGGTGAGGTCGTCCCGGTCAGCACGATCGAGCGCCCGATCGAGTTTCTGCGGGACGCCGAGCGCGGCGCGTGCGGACGCGCCGACATCGTCGCCGACGTCCCGGAGTGCCGCCTCGATATGCTCGCGCGTGTCGTCGGGTTCGGGCTCGACTGCGTCCTCGACGACCGCCGCGAAGTCAAAGTCTGGGTCGAGCGTGAGACAAACACCTTCAAGGACGGTGGCGACGCGGACGACAAGCGCGAGGTCGCGCGGCATCCGGAACGGGAGGTCGTGGAGTGTCCCCTCGAAGCCCTCGACGAGATCGCGGACCTGCGCGCGCTCGACGCGCTCGCCGTGAAGGTGCTCGATAGCGAGTTCCAGAACGTCCGTGACGAACGCGCGATCCGCGGCGGGATCGAGCGCACCCATCGCGACGAACGCGTCGACGACGGCCTCGACGTCGTCGGTCGCGACCCCGAGATAGCATTCGCGGAGGTGCTCGCGACGCTCAGCGTCGAGCGTGCCGCTCATCCCGAAGTCGTAGAAGACGACGGTGCCGTCTTCCTGCACCGCGAGGTTCCCCGGGTGCGGGTCGGCGTGGAAGACACCGTCCTCGACCAACATCCCGATGTAGCAACGTTCGAGTCGTTCGGCGAGCGCCGACCGGTCGATCCCCATCGCGTCGAGTTCGTCCACGCGGTCGACCTTTGTCCCCTCGACGTACTGCATCGTCAACACGCGCTCGGTCGAGTGTGACTCGATGGACGCCGGTACGACGACGTCCGGGTCGTCGGCGAGGTTCGTGCGGACGGTTTCGAGGACTTCGCGCTCGTGGGTGTAATCCATTTCCTCGCGGACGGTGGCGGCGAACTCCTCGGTAACGTTCGATAGGGTGAAGCGCTGGGCGGGAGGTGCGCTCCACAGGAGCACGGGAAAGAGCGCCTCAACGACACGGAGGTCGGCCTCGACGAGCGCCGCGACGCCGGGGCGACGGACCTTGACGGCGACGCGCTCGCCGTCGAGCATCGCGATGTAGGCCTGTCCGAGGCTCGCGCCGCTGATCGCTTCGGTGTCGAACGCGTCGAACGCCTGCTCGACGGGGCCAATCTCGTCCTCCAGCACCTTGCGGGCGTCGGCCCAGTCGGCCGGCGGGACGCGATCCTGGAGCTGCGTGAGTTCGTCGACGTAGGCGGGTGGGAGGACATCCGGACGCGTCGAGAGCAGCTGTCCAAGCTTGATGAACGCTGGACCCAACTCGACGAAGGTCTTGCGGAGCGCGCCGGCGCGTCGTTCGTGGTCTGTTTCGGTCACGTCGCGTGTCCCCCCGAAGAAGAGGAAGCGCTGCCGGTCGCGCCAGTAGGCGAGAGCGAGCGGCGCGAACGCGACGGCGACGGCGACGAAACGTCGAGCGGCGAGGAGCGCCCGCCGAACCGGCCCGAGTTCGGGTGGCATCGTCTCACGTTCGCTTGCGCTGAATAAAGTAGTGGCGGAGAGGGCCGTGACGCCCGCCGAGCGGTCGATGGGTGGGTTCCGGGCGTGTCCGGCCCGTTGCCGGGGATATATGTGCCGTCGCACAGCGACCGTATAAACTGTAGCACGCTATATCAATAAATGCGGTCTAGTTCTGCATCTCTTCGATTGGTGTCCTTCCATTGAGAGGGTAGTTCGGGCGCTGACGGTTGACGTAATGTATGAGCTGTTCAACCGTGTGGCGTAAACGCACGGTTCGACCACTACCAAACGCCCTCACAGATATTGTCGAGCAGGCGTCTCGGCAGGCGGTCGAGTACACCCGGCAGCTCGAGAATCCAGTTATCGTCCTCGAAGACCTATCGTACATCCACGAACGGTTGGACTACGGCACGTTCGTGACACTCCCCGTGGTAAACGGCGGGGTTTTTGCGCCTGTTCTGCAGATGAACCGGCAGCTTCATGCATGGGCGTTCCCGGATACAGGGTCGAAGTGACACGACTGAGGCGGGTATCCGCGCGTATGTCAACTTGTGGATAGCTGTCAGTCATACCGAGCGTGTACGGAGTGGCCGTCTCACACGACTCGCATCGTCACGTTCGTCCGCGAGACGACGACTGACTCGTCCTTGAGCGTACACCGTGCCGTTGCCGTTTCGTTCGTCGGCGGTGAGGCGTTCGCACACGCCTCCACGTCCGCGAACGCTTGGGACCACGCCTCGGCGCGCGGCGTCGTGACCGTGACGTTGACGGGCCCGTCGAGCATCGTGACGTCGCGCATGCTGGGATCACGGGACGCGAACGACACGCGTGCGCGTGTCCGCCCACCGACCGTGCCACCCCTGGCGATCGTGTTGATCACGGGAACGAGCGTGCGATTCGCGCCAGGCGCGATGCGGATGCCGGGGTCGTCAAGCAATACCGCGTTCTCCCCGTCCGAGCGGATCACTACGCCGCCGACGTAGACGAACCGGCTATCGTCGTATCGGTAGATGAGGGGCGTGACGGTCGTGTTCACGCGCCCGTTGGACCCGTTGACCGTAATTCGGACGTCGTCGCCGGGGCCGAGCGTCGCGCCGGCGAGTCCGATGCCGATGGTCCGTGAGGGCGCGCCGCGATACACGACGTCGTTTGCCGTCGTGTCGATGGCGTCGAACGCCGTTTCGGCGTTCGAGAGCCGCTGGGCATCACGGGCGTCCTGCAGGCTGGTGAGCCCAGCAGTGTAGACGAGACCGACGGACGTGATGATGAGCGCGAAGATGAGAACGAAGCCGACGACGTCGCTCACGCCGCGCTCAGTCATCGCTGACCACCCGTAGTGCATCGCTGGCGGCCCCTTCGGTCGTAATCACGATGTCGCCGCCGGTGATGGTCGTGTTTTTGACGTCGCGATCGGTGTGTACAGTCCGCGTCACGACGACGTTCGTGCGTTCCGCGACGAGTCGAACGTGCGTCACGCCGCTCACGGTCGAGACGTGGATCGTGTACGGCCGCCCGATGACGCGTGCCGGCGCATCGCTACGGACGACGACGGTACCGTTGTCGGCGACACCGGCGAGCCGGTCGGCGGTCGCGAGGTCCGCGACGAGTCGGTCGCCGACGACGACGAGTTCTCCGCGAACGGCGTCCTGTCGCTGTCCGCCGACGTAGTCCGTGACGGCGATGAGCAACCCGGTGACGAGTAGCAGCGCGACGGCGATGTTGAGAGTGTAGCCGAGTGCCGTCGATACACCGCGATCCGTCCCCATCAGACGCGCCATACGACCACCTCGACGGTGACGACGGCGTAGATTGCGCTGTTCGGGGCGGTGTCCGACACGAAGTACGATGAATCGGCTTTGTTGAGCTGTCGACCGGTGCCGTTCGGCGTGACGACCCGATCGTGGTCGTAGAGCGTTATCGGCCGGCGGACGGAGACGGCGGCCTCGCCCGGTTCGCCGTTATGGATGAACCGAACCGTGTTGCGCTTGCCGTCCTCGTAGTAGACGAACCGGACGTTGTACGTCGCATGGTGGCCCGCGAACGTCTCGTTCAAGCGCTTCAGAAAGCCAAGTTCGCCGGTCGGTCCTGCACCGCTGTACGACCGATGCAACGCTTCGTCGGACACGTTCTGATAACGCACCGCCTTGCGGAGTTCGCCGTCGTCGCTGGCCGCGAACACGCCCTGGACGGCGGCGCGCTCCTGATTGCTGGTGTGCTGACTCGCCGTCGACGAGAGGAGCGGCGGCGTTGCGGTCATCTGGACGGCGATGATGACTGCGGAGACGACGAGAAGCGCCGCCATGACGCTCTCCAGGGTGTGCGCCTGCCCACGCTGTCGACCCTGTGTGTCGTCGGTTCCAGCGCTCACCAGACGATCACCCGAAGTTCGTAGCTGGTGCCGTTGGGCGCGGTAACGACGCGCCACGCGACGGCCGTCGCGGTGTTCTCGCCGGGTGTCGACCCGTTGCTGGGGACGGGCGGACCGGTGTCCATGTCCGCGTTCCGGAGCGTGAGGTTCACGAACGTCCCCGGTGGCACCGAGATGTTCCCGCGCGCGTTTTCGAGACGCTGGTCCTGGTCATCTATCGGTCCATCGAGGGTGTACGGGTGTCCCTCGACGGCGAGTTCCTCCTGCGCAAGATCGGTCGCGATTCGGTCCGCAACGACCGTATTGCTGGGCTGGCCGCTCGAGACGGGCGCGAGCAGCGAGGGAACAAACGCGAAAACGAATATCACGGTGACGAGGAAGACGCTCACACCGGCCGCGAAGTCGAGCGTCGTCTGCCCACGGTCGCGCGTGTTTCCCACCATCGTCAGATGAACGCGAAGACGAGCAATGCCACGGTCGGCAGGATGATCGCGAACTTCACGCCCGAGAGGAGGTCGGCGTCGCGGATGTAGCCGGCGATGAACCCGGAGAGGACACCCTGGATGGTGACCGCGTGGAAGAACAGCATGTTCATCAGCTGGATGTCGATGTTCGCCCCGAAGCTCATCTGTCCGCCGCCCGCGCTGCTCGCCGCGCCGCCACCGCTGCTGGCCTGCGTGGCGAGTCCGGCCATCACGTCGAGGAACTTCAGCTTCAGGATGGCCATGACGGCGAGGAGCGTGAAGTAGGTCATCATGATGATGACGATCTGCATCCGCGTGCGTGACTTGCGCTCGCGTTCGAGGTCGTCCTGGGTCTCGGATGACTGTGCGGCCGTCGTGAGAACCGCCGAAATCTGACTGGACGCCTCCTGGGCCTTGCTGACGAGTTTGATGGTGCGCGCGAGGCGCGGGATGTGGTACTTGTTGTTGAACTCGACGAGCGCGTCGCGCAGGCTCGTCCCGTAGTTCACCTTCGCGTGAATGACCCGGAACTCCTCGGCGAGCTTCCCCGAGGAGGTATCCGAGACGGTCTTGATGGACTCGAGGAGGGTGAGTCCGGTGTCGTTCGCCGAGGAGAGCTTTCGGAGGTCGTCCGAGAGGTTGTTGACGATGCGACGGCGCGACCGGAGGTTCCACACCCGGAAGGCCGCCAGCGGGACGAAGATGATGTACAGGGGGAGGTAGACCCACACGAACGTCCCGGCGATCGGGTTCGCCTGCATGGCGCTCAGGCTCGTCGGCGCGGTCCCCTGCGTGACGGCGACCGCGAGGATGACGAGCGAGACTGGGATCGTGATCCCGAGCGTGTAGAGTGGGTGTCGCTTGAAGAACAGATGCGGGTGGGTGAACAGCCAGAGTGCCTCGTGTGTCCCCTCGCGGCTGTAGATGCGATCGAAGAGCGCGCCCTCGCCGCGGAAGCGCTCGATGAGGCCGAGGTTGAACAAGCCGGGTTCGCGGCTCGTCGAGGAGGTGTTGCCCTCGTCGAGGCGAAGGTAGCCGTCACCGGGTTCGTCCTCCTTCACCGTCGAGACGAGGACGAGGAAGCCGACGCCGACGAGCGGGATGAGCGCATACACCGTCCCGTAGAGCAGCGTCGTCTTCGAATTCCCCATCATGCTCATGATGACGAGGATGATGATGAGGAGGAGGGGGAACAGCGAGAGCGTCATGTACATCTCGCCGAAGAGCTCGAGCGTGTCGAGGGTGAGCTCCTGCTCCTGTTTCGCCGTTCGCATGTGCTTGTCCTTCTTATCGGAGAGGAAATCCGTCATGTCGCCGCCGCTGTTGACGATGGAGAGCATGTCCGTGAGGAACTGCCCGAGCTCGTCCGAGGGTGTCTCCATCGAGCGATTACGCACCGCCGTCCGGGTAGTCCGTGTCGAAGTATTCGGTCTCCTGGACGATACTGCGGAACTCGAGGGCGACCTCGCCGTACGTGTCGTCGGCCTTCGCCATCGCGGAGAGGATTTCGAGCTGGTTCATCCCGCCCATCGAGAGGGCGTACATGAACGCGATGGCGTCCGGCAGCAGCATGTTGATCTCGCGTTTGCGCTCGCCGGCCTGCATGTAGGGGGCACCGACGAGCCCGCCGAACCCCGCAGCGAACCCGATCGACCCGAAGAAGAGGCCGGTAAGGAGGACCAACGCCGGGACCTTGATCGCGTTGATGAACGCGAGCAGCGTGTCGTTGGCGATGTAGAGGCCGATGATCGACTCGGTGTTGATCACCGTCACGAACAGCACCCAGCCGACGAGCGTCCCGACGATCCAGAGGAGGATGCCGACGATCGCGCCGACGCCGAGCGCGCGCGAGAGGAACAACTCGACGGTCTCCTCGCGGCGCGCCTCCGCGAGTTTCGTCTCGACGCTCGCGACGAAGTCGCTCGAATCGTCGAACAGCCACTCGTAGAGGGGGAAGAAGGCGTCCCCGAGTGCGTCCGACGAGGTGTACCCCGCGTCGCCGAGGCTCATTCGTCCGACGCCCCTGTGTTGTCCGATTCGCCGGTCCGTTCGGGCTCGTCCGTCTCGGGTTCGCTCGCGTCAGCGTCGCGTGCCGCGGCGCTCGCGTCCCCCGTCGGCTCGCCGCCGTCGGCTTCCGCGTCGCGCGACGCGTCCGACTCGTCGCTGACGGACTCGATCGTCGGGGTGTCGCCGCTGTCGTCGACGACGACGTCCTCGTCCGCGGCGCTCGCGGCGGCCTCGGAGAGCGCGAAGCTGATGTCGGGAGCCTCCTCGCCGCGGTACTCCTCGAAGAGGGTGTCCTCGGCACGCTCCAGGAGCTCGCCGGCCTCCTCGTAGACGTCCTCGGTTGGGTCGGGGCGCGGGACCATCTCCTCCTTCTCGGGGTCGACGTCGATGAGGACGGACTCCATCCCGCGCAGGTCGGCGAGGCTCTCGGTGAGCGCGTCGTTCGCCAGCAGGGTCAGAATAGTGTCCGGGTCCGCGATGTACGCCTGGAGGGTCGCCGCGACCTCCGTGTAGTCGCTGAGGCCGTTCCGGACGAGGTAGGCGAGGACGACCTGGCGCTCGAAGATCTCGCGTTCGAGGCGCTCGCGCGACCACCCGCGATCGAACTGGATCTCGTCGAGGGTGTTCGACTCGGTAAGCTGGCGGAACTCGTCGCCCTCCGGCTCCCACTGGAAGACGTCGCTGACGTTGATCTCGTCGTTTTCGGCGTCGTAGCGGTTGATCTCCGTGATGTTTCGGTTACGACGCACTTTCCGGCCGTTGACGCGCGTCTGGGCCTGGATCGAGACGAGGTCGAGGGCGGTGAACAGCGTCTTCGAGACGTTGATCGGCTCGGTCGTGAAGCGCTTGAGCACCTCCCCGACGTTGTCCGCGTGGAACGTCGTGTACGTCGTGTGGCCGGTGCTCATCACCTGGAAGAGCGTTCGGCCCTCCTCCCCACGCACCTCGCCCATGACGATGTAGTCGGGGCGCTGACGGAGCGCGGCCTCCAGGAGGTCGAACTCGTCGATGTCACCCTTCTCGTCCTCGCCGAACGAGGGGCGCGTGACGGACGCCACCCAGTTGCGCTGGGGCAGTTCGACCTCGCGGGTGTCCTCGATGGAGACGATCTTCGCGTTCGAGGGGATGAACAGCGAGACGGCGTTCAGGCTCGTCGTCTTCCCCGAGGCCGTCCCGCCGGCGAAGATGAGGCTCTTGTTGTTCTCGATGCAGAGCCAGAGGAACGCCATCTCCTCCAAGGAGAACGTCTTCCAGTTGATGAGGTCGACCGGCGTGAACGGGACGTCCTTGAACTGCCGGATGGTGTAGTTCGTCCCGTGGTCGGAGACCTCCTGGCCGAGGGTCAACTGGGCGCGCGAGCCGTCCGGGAGCGTCGCGTCCACCTGCGGCTGTCGTTTACTGATCCCCTTCCCGGAGCGCTGGGCGAGCTTCACCACGAAGTCGTCGAGGCTCTCCGTGCCGTGATAGACGTTCGTGATTAGCTGCTCGTAGTCGGAGTGGTATGCGAACACCGGGGAGTTGTAGCCGTCACAGGAGATGTCCTCGACGTTCACGTCGTGTTTGATGCCGTCGATACGCTCGTAGCCGATGAAGTCACGCTTGAGGTAGTAGAGGAGCTTCTCCACTTGGTACTGCGTGAGCGTGTCGGTGTCCTCCTCGAGGACGGCCGGCTCTGGGCGGGCCGCGATGCCGTCGAGGGCCGTCGGGATGTCGGACTCCGTGAGTTCCCCCGCCTCTTCTTCCTCGTCCTCGTCCGCACCGCCGAGGAGCCCTTTCACGCGCTCCATGGCCGAGCTGTCGTCGTCGCTTCCCAGGGCGTCGCGGAGTCGGTCGGCCGCCGATCGTTCTTCATCGGTGTCGTCCGCGTCGGCAGTGTCGTCGTCACCGTCGTTTGTCGCATCCGCACTGTCGTCCGTCGTGTCCCCGCTTTCGTCGCGGTCCGTGTCGCCCGCGTCCTCGCCCGTGTCCGATGCGTCGTCGCTGTCACGGTTCGTAAGTGAGCGCACGCGCTCGGTGACGGGGACGTCGTCGGCCGCGTCGTCCCGTCCCGTGATCGTCTCGACGAGCGCGCGGAGGCGTTCGACCGCCGAGGGACCCCCGCGGGCCTCGGCGTAGATGTCGTAGCGATCGAGCAGATCGCGCGTCTCGCGTTCGATGACCGCGCGGCGCTCGTCCATCGACCCCTCGGCCGCCACGTCGTCGCTCGAATACTTGATCGCGGTGCGCAGCTTCCCGGTCAGGAACTCCTGGAGGTCGTCCTCGATCGCGTTCCGATACGGCTCGATGAGATAGTACTTCATCTCGTTCTCCTTATCGGAGTGGAAGAGGACGACGAACGCGTATGGTTTGTTCACCCAGTAGCGCTCGACCTCCGAGAAGTGCGTCTTCTTCTCCGTCGCGACGGCCTTCTCGAGGTCGTAGTGGTTGGCCATCGTCGTGTTCCCGTGGACGTCCGAGAAGAAGGCGTCCTCCTCGACCTCTGCGTCGACGTCGAGCGAGCGCTCGTCGACGACCGATTCGATTGCCGTAGCGGCGTTGTCGCCGGCTGCGAGGACGCCGTCGAGGTCCGCAGGCTCGAACCCGAGGTAGTCCGCAGGGTCGAGTGCTTCCTCGTCCTCGTCGCCGTACTCGGCTTCGAAGTCCGCCCACGTGTATTCGTCCTTGGCGACACGCGGAACGTCGTCTCCGTCCGCCGCGGTTGACTCGTCGGCGGTCGCACCGTCGACGTCGTCGGTCGGGTCCCCCGTACTCCCGACCGGCGTGTCGTCGGCGTCGTCCGTGGACATCATTCAATCTTCGGCAATCTACTTGAAAAACGTTTGTGGCCGACGCGCTTGAATCGTTGATCCGCTTCGGTAGCACTTAACCCGCGGGCGTGTGATACAGGGGACATGGAAGACGTCTTTATCGCGCGCGTGATGACGGCCGGCGCGACGACCGTCACGCCGGATACCACCGTCGAGGAGGCGGCACAGGTGATGCTCGAACAGGGGATCGGCTCGGTCGTCGTCGTCGACGAGGAGGGACGACTGGCGGGAATCCTGACCACGACCGACTTCGTCCGCATCGTCGCGGAACGCCAACCGAAGGACGAATCGACGGTCGGGGACTTCATGACCACGGACGTCGTGACGGCGGGCGCACAGGACGTCGTGACCGACGTCGCGAAACTCCTTCTCGAACACGAGATCCATCACATCCCGGTCGTCACCGACGACGACCACATCATCGGCATCGCGACGACGACGGACCTCACGGCGTACGTCACGACCCTCGAAGAGTACGAATAACGAGCCAGCGGCGGCGCAACGCGTGCGACGGCGCGTTCGACGACCGCGATAGCCGTCGACGCGAGCGGAAGACGGGGGTAATGTTTAGGTCCTGGGCGCGCGTCGGGCTTCGAATATATGGCCGACCTCGAAACCACGACCATCTCCAACGAGGGCCACGTCGCGTCCTCCCGACTCGGTGACTTCCGACTCACCACCGACGCCGACGACGACGCCGGCCCGAACCCAAGCGCTGTGTTGCTCGCGGATTATGCGGCCTGCTACGCCTCCGCGCTCCGCGTCACCGCCGCCGACACGGACTACGACGACCTCGGGGAGGTCCGCATCGAGGCCGAGGCCGACCGCGAGGACGGAGAGCTCACGGCGATCCGGTTCGATGTCGCCATCGCGGCCGCCCTCGATGCGGCCGACGCGACCGACCTCGTCGAGGCGGCCCTCGCCGAGAGCCACATCGGCGCGGCGCTACGCGAGGAGCTCCGAGCCGACGTTTCCGTCGAGACGGACGCCCGCTGAGGGCTGATCGCGTGACGGCCGACGGGTCGCCACGCAGGGCAAGAGACAAACCATCCACGGTCGTATCGGGAGGTATGCCAGATTGGAAGGACCGCGTCGTCGGCGAGCGGATGAGCGTCGACGACGAGTTCGGCGAGCAGGTCGAGGCGTCTTCGTTCTCGCGCCAACAGTGGGGGCTCATCATGACGGCGGTCGATTTCCGTATCGAGAACCCCGAGGACCCCGAAAACGCACGTATCGCCGTCGACACCGGGAGGCTCCCCCAGGTGATGCCGGAGATCGACAACGTGGAGAACCAGATGGCCTCCATGGGTGCCGGCGGACGCGGAAGCACGTCCTCCGGAGAGGGATTCCTCGGCGGCGTCAAGCGCGCGCTCGGCTTCGGCGGCGAGGACGAGCGTTACGAGGAAGCAGAAGAGCTCGTCCGGGAGTACGCGTCGCTCCTCCAGGAGCGTCTCGAGGAGAACGGCCGGTGGTCGGAAGCCTGTCGGGCGGCCGCCGACGACAGCTAGTTATTCGATGTCGCCGCCGTGGAACATCGTCAGTTCCTCGGCCTCGTAGATGTCGATGAGTTCGTTGATGATCTCGTCGTACGATTCGTCCTCGGTGCGGAGCCCATCGAGTCGCTCGATGGTCTCCTCGTCGAGATGCGCTTTCGGCATACTCTCCCGGACGTGGTGGAGTGGGATAAATAACCGGGCCACGCCGCGAAGCTTTGACGTGGGTGGCCGCGCCAGTGGTCGTATGAGTGACGGCTTCGGCCTCGATTTGCGGAACGCGGAGGACCAGATCGACGAGTGGGACGTCGAGGGTGGAGCGGACGACGTGGTCCTCGGCGTGCTCGACGGCGAGACGACCGATGCGGAGTGGCTGGCGGAGCTCGAAGCCGGCCGCGTGCTCGTCTTGGCCGTCGACGGCGACCTGAACGACCTCGCCGCGGGGTTCGCGGGCCCCGCGAAGGACGCGGGCGCGACGCTGATGCACTTCCGCGGGTTCCTCGTCGCCACCCCGCCGGGGGTCTCGCTCGACACGTCGCGGCTCTAGGCCGTTCCGTAGTCGCTTTCACGCTCGCATTCCTCGGTCACGGTATGAGTGACGACACGATCTCGCGACGGCGCGCGTGGCTGATGGCGGCGCGGCCACACACGTTTCCGGCGGGGATTTCGCCGGTCGTCGTCGGCGTCGGCGTCGCGTACGCGCTCGGCGTCTTCGCGGCGCTACCGGCGCTCGCGGCGCTTGTCGGCGCGCTGCTCATCCAGATCGGCGCGAACTTCGCGAACGACTATTACGACGCGATCAACGGCGCGGATACCGAGGAGCGCGAGGGGTTCACGCGCGTCACGCAGGCCGGGCTCATCGCGGCCGCGGAGGTCAAACGCGCGATGTACCTCGCCTTCCTCGCCGCGACGGTCGTCGGCTGCTACCTCGTCTACGTGGGGGGGCTCCCCATCGTCGTCATCGGCCTCGCGAGCATCGCCGCCGGCATCGCCTACACCGGCGGCCCGTTTCCCTTCGGCTACCACGGCCTCGGCGACGTGTTCGTCTTCCTCTTCTTCGGCGTGATCGCCGTCGTCGGCACCGTCTACGTCCAGGCCGCGGCGTACGCCCCCGCGTTCCCGCTGACGCCCCCAACGGGGACGCTCCCGACCGCGGCGTTCGTCGCGAGCGTCGGCGTCGCCTGCGTCTCTACCGCTATTCTCGTCGTGAACAACGTCCGGGACATGGAGACCGACCGAAAGGCGGGCAAGTACACCCTTGCCGTCCGCATCGGCTACACATGGAGTCGCGTCGAGTACGTCGCGCTGCTCGTCGTCGCCTACCTCGTCCCGTGCTGGTTCGTCACGCATGGCTTCGGCTACGCCGCCCTCCTCCCGTTGCTCTCGCTCCCGCTCGCCGCCTCCGTCGCCCGCACGGTCTGCCGGTACGACGACGCGGCCCACCTCGATCCGGCGCTCACCCGCACGGGCCGGACGCTCGCGTGCTACTCGATCCTGTTCGCCGTTGGCCTCGCACTGTGAACGTCGAGCCCTTCTCGCTCCCGCTCGCGTGCTACTCGATCCTGTTCGCCGTTGGCCTCGCACTGTGAACGTCGAGCCCTTCTCGCTCCCGCTCGCGGAGCCATTCGACACCGCACGCGGGACGATGACCGAACGCCGCGGCTTCCTCGTGCGCGTCGAACACGCCGGCGAAATCGGCGTCGGGGAGGCGACGCCGCTCCCCGGCTGGACGGAAGCATACGAC
Organism: Halarchaeum salinum; assembly: GCF_039520965.1. Taxonomy (NCBI): domain Archaea; kingdom Methanobacteriati; phylum Methanobacteriota; class Halobacteria; order Halobacteriales; family Halobacteriaceae; genus Halarchaeum; species Halarchaeum salinum. The sequence goes on along the minus strand of NZ_BAAABL010000067.1, from coordinate 87,115 downwards.
GACTGTCGGGCGGCGCTCGATCGTGCCGGCGAAACCGAACGCGAAGCCGACGCGCTGGCGACCTGCGAGGGGATGCCCGCAGCCCGCCACGCGGTGTCACTCGCGTACGCGGACGCGACAGCGTGCGCCCGTGATGTTCCGCTCTATCGGTCTCTCGGCACGGACGAGCACGTCGATCGCGTTCCGGTCAACACCACCGTCGGCGACGCGGATCCGGAGACGACCGCCGAGCGGGTGCGCAAGGCGGTCGGGGATGGCTTCGATACCGTGAAACTGAAAGTCGGTGCACGATCGCTCGACACCGACGTCAAGCGCCTCGATGCAGCACGCGCAGCCGCCCCGGATGCGACGCTGCGCGTCGACGCGAACGGCGCGTGGAACGTTGCGGAAGCGACCCGGGCGCTCGACGCGTTCGACAGCGTCGAGTACGTCGAGCAACCCCTCGCGGCCCCCTCGCTCGACCAGCACGCCGCGCTCCGCGAGCACGGGCCGGCGCGTATCGCGCTCGACGAGAGCGTCGCCGCGGCGGGCCTCAACGCGGTCCTTGAGTCGGGTGCTGCCGACGTCGTCGTGTTGAAACCGATGGCGCTCGGCGGCGTCGGGAGAATCGTCGAGGCGGGCCGTCGGGCGCGCGCGGCGGGCGTCGAGCCGATCGTGACGACGACGTTCGACGCCGTCTACGCCCGGACGGCGGCTGTTCACGCCGCGGCGGCGCTCGCCCCGGTTTCGGCGTGCGGGCTGGCGACGGGCGACGCGCTCGACGCCGATCTCGCGGCCGATCCCGCACCGATCGAGTCGGGAGCCGTCACCGTCCCACAGGGAAAGGGCAATAGCGTCCCAGCCCCGATCGGGGAGTGAATGCGCGACCTCCTCGCCACGCGGGCGCGGGCGTCCCCGGACGCGACCGCGCTCGTCGACGACGCCAGCGGGCGCGAGTGGACGTACGCCGACCTCAACGCCACCGTCGAGACGACGGCGGGTCGCCTCGCCGCGCTTGGCGTGACGCGCGGCGACCACGTCGGCGTCCTGATGGAGACCCGTCCGGCATTCGTTCGGCTCGTCTTCGCCCTCCAACGCCTCGGTGCGACGCTCGTCCCGCTGAACGCGCGCCTCGCCCCCCAAGAGCTGCACACCCAGCGCGAGCGCGCCAATCTCGCGTTGCTCGTCTGCGATGCCGACACGGAGGCGGATGCGCTCGCCGCGGCCGATGCCGTCCCGGTCGCAACCGTCGACGACCCCGACGATCCGAACGTCCTCGCCCTCGACGAACGCGACCTCGACGACGTCGAACCTGCCGAATGGGCCCATGAGGACACCCTCGCACTCCTCTACACGTCGGGGACGACCGGCGACCCGAAGCCGGTGACACTGACGCTCGGGAACGTCGTCGCCGCGGCGGGCGCGAGCGCGTTCACGCTCGGCGTCCTCCCCGACGACCGCTGGCTACTCTGTCTCTCGATGTACCACATGGGCGGGCTCTCGATCCCGCTGCGCTGTGCGCTCTACGGGACGACGTGCGTCCTCCAGCGCGGCTTCGACGCCGAGGCCACCGTCCGCGCGCTCGACGAGCACGACTGTACGGGCGTCTCTGTCGTGCCGACGATGCTCGACCGACTGCTCCGCGCGGACGCCGATCTTCCCGACTCCCTGCGCTTCGTCCTCACCGGAGGCGCGCCGACGCCGCGGGACCTCGTCGCGGCCTGCGAGGACGCCGGCATCCCGATCCACCCCTCCTACGGGATGACGGAGGCGACCTCACAGATCGCGACCGCGCGGCCTGCGGAGGCGTTCGCGAACCCGGAGACGGTCGGCCGGCCCCTGTTCGGAACGACAGTGACGGTTGTGGACGACGAGGGCGATCCCGTCCCGCCCGGTGAAACCGGTGAACTCTGCGTCTCGGGGCCGACCGTCACGCCCGGCTACTACGACGCGCCCGACGCGAACGCCGCGGCGTTCGGACCGCACGGCCTCCACACGGGCGATGTCGGATACCGCGACACGGACGGGCGACTGTGCGTGCTCAATCGCCGCTCGGACCGGATCATCACCGGCGGCGAGAACGTCGATCCCGGCCGGGTCGCCGAAGTGATCCGGTCGCATCCGGCCGTTCGAGATGTCGCCGTCGTCGGCGTCGACGACCCCGACTGGGGTGAGCGCGTCGCCGCGCTCGTCGTCCCGGAAGAGGGACACGAGATCGACCGATCCACCCTGGAAGCGCACTGGGAGGATCGGCTCGCGGGCTTCGCCCAGCCGCGAACGGTCGCCGTCGTCGACTCACTCCCGCGAACCGCGTCCGGGACGGTCGATCGAGACGCGGCGCGCGAACGCGTCGTCGCCACGGCCGATCTTTAAGCTGGTCGGGGATGTATTCGCTCCCGTGTGTACGCTCGCCGTCGCGTGGCGCGTCTATGACGACGCTCCCGTCGTCGTCGCTGCGAACCGCGACGAGTCCACCGATCGCCCTGCCTCGCCGCCGCGCGTGGGGCACGAGACAGCTGATGGCCACGTTTTCGCCCCGCGCGACGAGGAGGCGGGCGGAACGTGGATCGGCGTTACCGAGACTGGCTTCTTCGTCGGCATCACGAACCGCTGGAGCGATCTCGCCTCCGGGCGCTCGCGGGGATTACTCGTCGTCGACGCGCTCCGGGAGGGCGACCCAACGAGTGCGCGCGACCTCGTCGAGCGCGAGGTCGACGAACACGACTACGCCGGGTTCAACCTCGTCCTCGCGGACGCCGATCGGGCGTTCGTTCTCCGATGGGACGGCGACCTCCGCGTCGAGGCACTCGATCCGGGCGTCGCAGTCGTCACGACGAGCGGCGCGCCCGACGCGGACGCACGGCGCAAGCGAGTTCGGCACGCCCTCGTCGCGCGCCGCCCGCGCAGCGCGGCGGGGTTCCGCGGCCGGACAAAACGCGTGCTCAGCGCCCACGACGACGGCGCGTGCCTCCACGGCCACGGCTATGGGACGCGCTCGTCCTCGGTGATCACCGTCGGTGAACGGGTTCGCTACGAGTTCGCCGACGGGCCGCCCTGTCGCACGCCGTACCGGACCGTCAATGCGTTCTAACGAATCGGCCCGTCATCACGGCGGTCGGTGAAGTCGGGTGCCGACGGTCACCTTTAAACCGTTCGCGGCCGGCGTATCAGAGTATGAGCGCCGAGGCAGAGGACCTCTCCGAGGACGAGGCGACCGCCCTCGAACTGGTCCGCGAGCAGGGGCAGATCTACCAGAGCGAGTTCTGGAAGGCACTCGACGTCTCCTCGCGAAAGGGGAGTCGAATCGCGAAGAAACTGGCCGACAAGGGTCTCGTCGAGCGCGAGGACGCCGTTCACGACGGGAACACGACCTACCTCATCAAGCCCGTCATCAAGGACGAGAATCTCGACTTCTCGTTGCTGATGGCCGGCGACATGCTCTCGCCGTTCGTCGGCGAGGAGGAGGTCGACGCGCGCGGCGACGCCTTCTCGCAGTGGATCATGAACCTCGTCTACGAGGACCCCGTGATCCCCGAAGACGAGGCGGCCGATACGCCGCCCGAAGAGGAAGGGACCGGCGCACCGCCCGAGACGTAAACGCACTCGTTTTTCGCCGCCGACGCCGCCGAGCGTCGACACGCATCTACGACCCGACTGTCAGGGCGAGAGCCCCCAGAAGAACGCGATGCCGATGACGGTGACGACGGAGAGGAGTAACTGGAGCGGCCCGCCGACGCGGGCGTAGTCCGAGAACTTGTAGCCGCCGGGCCCGTAGACGAAGAGGTTCGTCTGGTAGCCGACGGGCGTCATGAACGCCGTCGAGGCCGCGAACGTGACCGCGAGGATGAACGCGAAGGGGTTCCCCCCGACCTCGTGTGCCGTCTCGACCGCGACGGGGATCATCAACACGACGCTGGCGTTGTTCGAGATGATGTTCGTGACGAGCCCCGTCACGATGTAGAACACCCAGAGGACGCCGATGACCGGGAGGTAGTTGCCGGTGAGCCCGACGAGGGCACCGAGGAACGTCGCGGCACCCGTCTGCTCTAGGGCGATGCCGAGCGGGATGACGCCGGCGAGCAGCAGGATGACGCTCCAGTCAACGCCGTCGTACATCTCACCGGGCTTGATGACGCCGGTGACGGCCATGGCGACGACGCCCGCGAGCGCGGTCTGGACGATGCTGAAGTCGAGCCCCGCGAAGGCCTCGACCCCGGTAACGGCGGCGAGCGTCCCCCATGGCATCCCGACGAGGCCGACGACACCGAGAACGATCGCGATGGCCCACGGGATTTTCTCCGTCCGGTAGTTCGGCGACTCGGACTCGTGTGCGACGATGAAGTCGGAGTTCGTCGAGAGGCGATCGATGCTGTCCGCGGGGGCCTGCACGAGGAGCGTGTCGCCGACGCGGAGTTCGACGTCGTCGAGGCGCGAGCGGATCGTTTCGCCGCCCGAGCGGAACGCGAGGACGCTCGCGTCGTAGCGCTGGCGGAACGAGGAGGTAGTGAGCGTCTCGCCGAGGAGACTCGAGCCGGACTGGATGACGATCTCGACGAGCGTCTGGGTGTCCTCGTCGGCTTCGAGTTCCTCGTCCGTTGGTGGCGTCCCGACGAGGTCGAGACCGTCGAGTTCGCGCAGCGACGAGAGCGTCTCACGGTCCGTGCGGATCGCGAGGATGTCGCCCGAGCGGATGCGCTTGCTCGCGATCCCCTCGAAGTACGTTTCGCCGTCGCGGACGATCTGGAGGATGTCGGCGTCGAAGCGCGACTCGTCGATGGCGTCCTGAACGGTCTTCCCGGCGATCGCCGCGTCCTCGCGGACGACGACCTCCGTGACGTAGTCTTGTAGTTCGTACTCGTTTAGGTAGTCCTCGCGTGCGGGGACGCGCTCGGGGATGAGCCGGTGGCCGACCGTCATCAGGTAGGCTGTCCCGGTGAGCAACACGATGACGCCGAGGCCGGTGAAGGTGAACATCGAGAACGATCGGCCGATGAGGCGCTCGGCGACGCTTGAGGCCAGCAGGTTCGTCGACGTGCCGATGAGCGTGAGCATCCCGCCGAACATCGAGGCGTAGGAGAGCGGGAGGAGGAGTTTCGAAGGCGAGGTCTTCCCCTTGTGCGCGAGGTCGGAGATGACGGGGACGAGGATGGCGACGACCGGCGTGTTATTGATGAACCCCGAGACGGGGCCGGCGATCCCGATCGTCGCCGCGAGCTGCTTCGGCTGGCTGTCGCCCGCGAACGCCGCCATCTTCCGCCCGATGATCTGGACGACACCTGTCCGGTTGACACCCGTCGAGAGGATGAGCATGGCGAGCACCGCGATCGTCGCGGTGCTGGAGAACCCCGAGATCCCCTCGGCGACGGACACCTCCGTCCACGGGAGCACGGTCAACAGCACCATCACGAGGATCGCTGTGACGTCGATCGGGAGAAGTTCGGTGACGAAGAGGAAGAGCGCAAGGAGGACGACACCGAACACGACGAGCATCTCCGTCGTGACCGGTGGCACCGACCCGGCTTGCGCTAAGAGAGGTGTAATCGGCATACTGTATCGGTGGGTCCGCTCCCACAAAGCGGTTCCGGGTAGCCTCCGTGTACGTTATCCGAAGGTTATGAAGCGGCGTGTTTTCGCATCTCGGTCGTGGATGGCGACCGCTCGATGCAAAAACACGCCTGAAAAACCCCCGCTCGGCGTCGCCGAGCGGTGCGAAACTACCCTAGCAGCGCCGCCGCGTTGATGATGGTTTCTTCGCCAAACTGCGGGCCGACAAGTTGGAGACCGACGGGGAGGCCATCCTCGGATTCGCCGGCGGGGACGCTGATCGCGGGGAGATTCGCGAGGTTCACGGGGACGGTGTTGGCGTCCATGAGGTACATCTGGAGGGGGTCGTCGATGCTCTCGCCGAGCTCCGGCGGGAGGACGGGCATCGTCGGCGTCGCGAGGACGTCCACGTCGTCGAACGCCCCCTCGAAGTCCTGGCGGACCCACGCGCGGGCCTCCTGGGCCTGCTTGTAGTATTTGTCGTGGTAGCCCGCGGAGAGGGCGTACGTTCCGAGGAGGATGCGGCGTTTGACCTCGTCGCCGAGGTTCTCGGCGCGCGTCTCCGCGAACGTCTCGTTCCAGTTGCCCTCGAAGCCGCCGGACTCGCCGTAGCGGACGCCGTCGAAGCGGGCGAGGTTTGAGGAGGCCTCGGACATCGCGATGACGTAGTAGGCGGCGACGCCGTACTCGACCGAGGGGAGGCTGACCTCCTCGATTTCGGCTCCGGCGTCGCGGTAGGCGTCGAGCGCGTCCTCGAAGACGCGCCGTACCTCGTCGTCCGCACCTGCCCGCGGCTCGTCGCCGCTCGCGGATTCGGTCGCGTCCGGCGCGACCCCTTCAACGAGTTCTGCCGGGACACCGATCGTGAGCCCCTCAACGTCGCCGTTCGCGGCGGCCGCGTAGTCGCTCGCCGCGCCCGCGTCGTGCGTCGTCGCGTCGTGGTCGTCCGGGCCCGCGATGACGTCGAGGAGTTCGGCTGCGCCCTCGACCGTCGAAGCGAGGGGGCCGATCTGTTCGAGGCTGTTCGCGTACGCGACGAGCCCGTAGCGGGAGACGAGGCCGTACGTGGGCTTGATGCCGACGACGCCGCAGAACGCGGCGGGACAGCGGACGGACCCACCGGTGTCGCTGCCGAGCGCGTAGTCGGCGTCGCCCGCGGCGACGGCCGCGGCGCTCCCGCCCGAGGAGCCCCCTGGGACGCGCTCCTCGTCCGCGGGGTTCGTCGTCGCACCGAACGCCGACGTCTCCGTGGTGGTCCCCATCCCGAACTCGTCCATGTTCGTCTTACCGACGATCGTCGCGCCGGCGTCTTTGAGCCGCGAGACGACCGTCGCGTCGTACGGCGGGGCGTACTCTGCGAGCATCTCGGAGCCACAGGTGGTTCGCACGCCCTCGGTGGAGATGTTGTCCTTGACGGCGACCGTCGAGCCGGCGAGCGGCCCCTCGTCGGCCCCCTCGATCGTCTCCTCGGTGATGAAGGCGTTGTGTGCGTCCGCCATCTACGACACCTTCGGCCCCTTGAAGAAGCCGTCCTCCGTCTCGGGGGCGTTCTCCAGCGCTTCGCCCTGATCGAGGCTCTCTTCGACCTCGTCGGGGCGCATGACGTTCACGAGTTCGGGCTCAGCCTCCACGTCCGGGACCTCCTCCAGGGTCTCGAAGTGGTCGAGGATGTCCGCGAACTGGTCGGCGTACCGTCCGACGTCCTCCTCGTCGAGGTCGACGCGGGCGAGGTCCGCGACGTGCCGGACCTCGTCGGCGTCGACGGTCGAGTCGCTCATGGTCGCCCTGGGTCCCGCGCTCGTCTAAGCGTTTCGGAAGACGCGACGCGGATCGGATGCGGCAGTACGGGCCGAAAACGGTCATTAGGCTTATGCCGTCGCCGCCCCACACACTAGTGAATCACGCTCCGTTCGGCGGCGGAGGCTACCCGCGACACCCCCGACCCGATACTACCATGAGTAACTCACGCACACGACGTCGAGAGCGACGGCCGACGCAATCGGAGGAGGAACAGGAGCAGGAACGCTCGAACGACGAGGAGCTCGTCTGCCCGGAGTGCGGCGGCAACCTCGTCGTCGACGAGTCGCACGGTGAGACGGTCTGTGCGGACTGTGGGCTCGTCGTCGACGAGGACGAGATCGACCGTGGGCCCGAATGGCGCGCGTTCAACAGCCAGGAGAAGGACCAGAAGAGCCGGGTGGGAGCGCCGACGACGAACATGATGCACGACAAGGGGCTCTCGACCAACATCGGCTGGCAGGACAAGGACGCCTACGGCAACAGCCTCTCCAGCCGCCAGCGCCAGAAGATGCAGCGGCTGCGCACCTGGAACGAGCGCTTCCGCACGCGGGACTCGAAGGAGCGGAACCTCAAGCAGGCGCTCGGCGAGATCGAGCGCATGAGCAGTGCCCTCGGCCTTCCGAAGAACGTCCGGGAGACGGCATCCGTCATCTATCGTCGCGCGCTCGACGAGGATCTCCTCCCCGGCCGCTCCATCGAGGGCGTCGCCACCGCTGCCCTCTACGCCGCCGCCCGGCAGGTGAGCACGCCGCGCTCGCTCGACGAGGTGACGAACGTCTCGCGCGTCGATAAAGACGAGATCGCACGGACGTACCGCTACGTCGTCCGCGAGCTCAGCCTCAAGGTCGCTCCTGCCGACCCGACGAGCTACGTCCCGCGCTTCGTCAGCGATCTTGACCTCGGCGACGAGGTCGAACGCCAGGCCCGCGACCTCCTCGAGTCCGCGAAGCAGAAGGGCATCTACTCCGGGAAGAGCCCGGTCGGCCTCGCCGCCGCCGCCGTCTACGCGGCCGGCCTCCTCACGAACGAGCGCGTCACGCAGAACCAGGTGAGCGAGGTGGCGAACATCTCCGAGGTCACCATCCGCAATCGCTACCACGAACTTCTCGAAGCGCAGGACGACGTACCGGTGGAGGCTTAGGGCCGCCGCACGGGGGCTTCGATATGGAGACCACCCGTCACTACACCGCGACCGTCTACGTCGTCCACGAGGGCGCGACGGCGCTCCACGAGCACGACCGCCTCGGCCTCTGGTTACCGCCGGGCGGCCACGTCGATCGCGACGAACTCCCCCACCACGCCGCCGAACGCGAGGTCCGCGAAGAGACCGGCCTCGACCCTACGCTCTTGCTCGCCGATCCCGCTATCGAGACGGGCGTCGTTCGTTCGCTTCCCCAACCCGAACACCTGCTGCTCGAAGACATTCACGTCTACGAGGGCGGCGAGATCGGCCACCAGCACGTCGACTTCGTCTACTTCGCCGCGGTGGACTCCCGCGACATCGACCCGGACGGCGACGAACGCGACCCCGAGCACTGGGAGTGGTTCGAGCCGGACGAATTGGAGAACGCCGATATCGGCGACGAAGTCGTCGAGATCGGCACAGAAGCGATCGAGACCGTCGACGGTCGGTGAACCGCGTCAGTCGCGATTGAGCAGTTCGCGCAGACGGTTTTTCACGCGACGTTTCGCCCCGCCGGCGGCCTGCTGGAAGCTGACGTGCCACGGCGTCCGGCGGCCCTCGACGCTCGTGCGGCCGTCGCGGATCGCATCGAGGATACTGTCGAGGTCGGCAGTTCGGGCGTCGACGCGCGTTACGGCTTGGCCGACCATCTCGGCGATGTGGGCGTCGGAGCCGGCGGTCATCGGGAGACCGCGTTCGCGGGCGAACGACTCTGCCTGCCGGTTCGCGCGGCCGGTGAGGAGCCGCGAGTTGTAAACTTCGATGGCGTCGGCCGATGCGAGTTCGGCCTCGCTGACGTGGGGTGCGACGCCGCTACGGGACCCCTGGAACGGGTGGGGAATGACCGCGATTCCGCCCGCATCGTGGATCTGCTCAAGCGTCTCCGTGAAGGGGCGACCGATCGGGACGGGTTCGCGGATGCCGAGCGCGAGGACGTGGCCGGCCGCGCTCGTCACCTCCATACCGGGGATACCGATGAGTCCGTAGTCAGGGGCGAGCTCCGCCGCGCGGGCGCTCGCCTCGTACTCGTCGTGGTCGGTGACGGCGATAGCGTCGAGGCCGACGGCCGCCGCCTGCTCTAAGAGCATCTCGACGGGGTCGCGGCCGTCGTAGGAGTGCGACGAGTGGGTGTGAAGCTCGACCGACAGCACACGCGGCGCTTTGCGGCCGGCGGGCAAAAGCGCGCCGGTCGAACGGGGAGGGGGTGTCGAGAGGCCACGTCGCCGGCGACGACCAGACGCGACGCCGACCACAATACCCATAGACGTGCATATAGAAACGCATAAATCCGGCCCGACAAACCATGGAGATGAATGACTCTCGCCGAGTCGGACCGCGAGCGCGTCGTCGGGGAGCTGGGTCGCGACCCGACGCGTGCCGAGGCCGCGCTGTTCGAGAACCTGTGGAGTGAACACTGCGCCTACCGCTCTTCGCTGCCGCTGCTCTCCGCGTTCGACTCGGAGAGCGACGACGTCGTCATCGGTCCCGGCGACGACGCCGCGGTGGTCGAGGTGGGCGACGGGCTCTACGCCACCTTCGGCGTCGAGTCACACAATCATCCCTCGTACGTCGACCCGTTCGACGGCGCGGCGACCGGCGTCGGCGGCATCGTCCGCGACACCCTCTCGATGGGCGCGTACCCGGTCGCGCTCGCCGACTGCCTCTACTTCGGCGGCTTCGAGCGCGAGCACTCGCGCTACCTCTTGGAGGGCGTCGTCGAGGGCATCAGCCACTACGGCAACGCGATCGGCGTCCCGACCGTCTCGGGGAGCACGGCCTTCCACGAGGGCTACGAGGGCAACCCGCTCGTGAACGTCGCCTGCGTCGGGCTCCTCACCCCCGACCGGCTCGTTACCGCCGAAGCACAGCGGCCCGGCAACCGCCTCGTGCTCGTCGGCAACGGCACCGGCCGCGACGGCCTCGGCGGGGCTTCGTTCGCTTCCGAGGACCTCGCCGAGGACGCCGAAACGGAGGACCGCCCCGCGGTGCAGGTCGGAGACCCCTACGCCGAAAAGCGCCTCGTCGAGGCTAACGAGGAACTCATCGACGCCGGCCTCGTCCAGTCCGCACGCGACCTCGGCGCGGCCGGATTAGGGGGGGCGTCCTCCGAACTCGTCGCGAAGGGCCACCTCGGCTGCGTGCTCGACCTGGACGCCGTCCACCAGCGCGAGCCCGGGATGAACGCGATGGAGATCCTCCTCGCCGAATCCCAGGAGCGCATGGTGTACGAGGTCGCCCCCGAGAACGTCGACGCCGTCCGTGAGATCGCGGGGAAGTACGACCTCGGCTGTTCGGACATCGGCGAAGTGACCGGCGACGGCCAGTACGTCTGTGAGTTCGACGGCGACATCGTCGTCGACGCCCCCGCGGAGTTCCTCGCGGACGGCGCGCCGCTCAACGACCTCCCGATGGAGACGCCCGAGACGCCCGCGACGGACTACGACCTTCCCGCGATTGAGGCGGCGTTCGAGGCCGTCGTTGCCAGCCCGAACACCGCCTCGAAGCGGTGGATCTATCGCCAGTACGACCACGAGGTCGGCGCGCGCACCGCAGTCCGCCCCGGCGAGGATGGCGCGGTGCTCGCCCTCCACGAACTCGCGGACGCCGACACGGATGTCGACGTCACCGACGCGCCCGGCATGGCGCTCACGGCCGGTGCGAACCCGAACTGGACGGCCTGTGAACCGTACGCGGGCGCGTACGCCACCGCCGTCGAGAACGCGACGAACCTCGCGGCCGTCGGCGCGACTCCCGTTGCCGCCGTCGACTGCCTCAATGGCGGCAACCCGGAGAAATCCGACGTCTACGGCGGCTTCGGCGCAATCGTCGACGGCCTCGCCGACGGCTGTCGCGACCTTTCGATACCCGTTGTCGGCGGCAACGTCTCGCTCTACAACGACAGCGAAGCTGGCCCGATCCCGCCGACGCCGACGCTCGCGATGCTCGGCACGACCGACAGCGTCGACGCGCCCGGGAGCGCGCTCGCGGGCGACGGTACGCTCCTCCTTGTCGGCGGCCACGACGGGACGCTCGGCGGCTCCGAACTCCTCGCCGAGTTCGGCGGGAGCGACGCCTTCCCCGAGGTCGTCGAGAACGCGGGCGATGTCGTCGCGACACTCGCCAAGGTTGCGGGCGACGATGCGACGACTGCGGTCCACGACATTAGCGACGGTGGGCTCGCCGTCGCGCTCGCGGAAGGCCTCACTGCCGCCGCCGGCGCGGACGTCTCGGTGCCGTCGATCGAGGCGCTCTTCTCCGAAGCACCGGGGCGCGCCGTGATCGAGACGAATGAGCCCGAATCGGTCATAGCTGCCTTCGACGGCGTCGCGGACGTCGTTGAGCTCGGCGAGAGCGACTGGTCGGGGACGCTCACACTCGACGTTCACGAGTCACTCGGCGATTCGGGAGCCAGCCAGAACGGTAGCCGTTCTGACGATGTCGATGGGGCCCCCATTGTCTACGATTACGAGGATGTCGCGGCGTTCCGCGAGACGATCGTGGTCGCGATGGAGTGAATTGCGTCGCGCGGTGCGAAGCAGTGCGGCGCGGAAATCCGCCTTCGCACCGCGAGTGCCGACGGCGCTCGCGGGATTTTTGGTGAAGCTTTTTGGCGCGAGCGGTCGCCGTAGGCGACCCGAGCGCGAAAAAGGTTCTTTACCAGAAGGCCTTGGTCCGTGCGTACTCGCGTTCGCGTTCGAGGATGTCGCGGTAGAAGTCCGCGTCTTTTTCGCGATGCTTGTTGATGACGCGGGCGGCGTTCTGGGGGCCGATGCCGCGCGCGGCGAGCGCGATTACGGCCTTCTTGCCGTGGCTCTGGACGATACTGGCGTTTCGGTAGGCCCGCTGGACGCGCTTTTCCTGTTCGTCGTTGCGGTCGTCGGGTGCGGCGGTGAGTGCCGTGACGACCTCGTCCGCCCACGGGGAGAGCGCGGCGATCCGCGTGGAGCCACAGCGCGGACACTCTGGTTGCTCGCGGACGCGTCGGACCTTCGTCTCCTGGTGCCAGTCGCCACAGTGCAGACAGACGAGGTTCACCCGGTCGTCCATGAGCCGCTCTTTGACCGCCTTCACGACGCTCGCGTCGGCGTTCTCGGGCGTGAGGAGCTCCTGGCCAGAGGAGCGCCCGCCGACGCCGATCGGAGTGCGCTCGCCGTGGCGAACGACGGTGAGGTCGCCCGATTGGATGCGTTCGAGGACGTCGCTCGCGCCCTCGACGTCGAGGTCGGTGTGGAACACTTCGCGGAGTGCCTCGTCGTAGACCGGCGTGTCTTCGAGCGCGCTCAGGATGCGCGAGAAGCCGACGCCGTCGCGGCCCTTCGAGCGATCGAGCGCCCCGAACTTCGCGGCGACCTGTGCGAGCGTGAACTTCAGCGTCTCGGAGCGCTTCAGGGAGAGTTCGAGGACGGCCGCGACGTGTGCGGGGTCGGTTTCGCGGAGCACGGCCTCGACCTCGCTCGCGCGGACGCCCTGCGGGACTTCGAGCTCGATTCTGTACGGCCCGGCGTCGAGGCCGACCGACGACCCGGTACGCTGGCCGACGAGCGCGGAGAGCAACCGCCCCAAGGTCTCGTTGACCTCGTGGCCGAACGCGGCGTTCAGCGTGATCGCGCGTCCCTGCGCCTCGATGAGGATGCGGTTGTCAGTCGGGACGGGTGCGTCAGCCTCGACCTGTCGCGCGAGCGGATCGAGGGCTGAGGAGACGGTATCGGCGTCTGCGGGGTAGCGACGCGCGACGTCGCGCGCGACTGCCTTATGGGTCGCGCCGTGAGCGAACTGCGTGGCCGCGGCAGCCCGGAGCTCGCCGACCTCCTGGGCGACGTCGGCGGGGACCGGAATCTCTGAGCCCGTCCACGAGGGCACCTCGCCGCTCGGATCCGCGATCGGCGAGACGTTCACCCGCGACTCCTCCTCGTCGATCTCGGCGATGCGCCACATCTCGCCACGCTGGATGAACGTCTCGCCGGGTTCGGCGAAGTTGACGACGAAGCGCTCGTCGAGCGTCCCAACCTGTCGGCCCGCTGCCATGTCGTACACCTCGTACGTCTCCTCGTCGGGGATCATCGAGAGGTTCGCGTAGACGTACTGCCACGTCCCCGACGAGGAGAGCTCGTCCGCCTCCTCGTCGAGGTAGAGCACCCGGTTCTTGTGGAGTTCGCGGACGACCTCGCGGAAGGTCCCCTCGTCCAGATCACGGAACGGATAGGCGCGCGTGACGATCCGATACGCCCGCCGCGCGGCGACATCGCCGAAGTCCATCGCGATCCCCGCGATCTGGTTCGCGACCGTGTCGAGGCTGCCGTGGTGGATGGCGACCGTCTCGACGTGCCCCGCGCTCGCCCGGCGCGCGATGACGAGCGCCTCCGCCACCTCGTCGGGGTGCGTGGCGACGATCGTCCCCGTGGAGACGGCGTCGCGGCGGTGGCCGGCGCGTCCGACACGCTGGAGGAGCCGGGCGACCTCCCGCGGGCTGTTGTACTGGACGACGTGGTCGATGTGCCCGACGTCGATGCCCAGCTCCATCGAGGACGTACAGAGCATCGCGTCGAGATCGCCCCCCTTGAACGCGTCCTCGACCTCGATGCGGGCCTCCTTCGCGAGGCTCCCGTGGTGGACGCCGATGTTCGCGTCGAGCTCCTTGAACCGCGAGCCGAGCGCCTCCGCCGTCTGTCTGGTGTTCACGAAGACGAGCGTCGAGTCGTGGCGCTCGACGATCTCGCGGATCGCGCGGACGTGACTTGCCATCTCCGCGCTCGTCACGAGCTCGTTTCCGAGCCGTTCGTCGGCCTCCGTCACCTCGGGTGCGACGACGTCGAACTCAACCTTCGAGGTGACGTCCACCTCGACGACGTCGAAGTCCCGCCCGCCCGTGAGGAAGTGCCCGACCTCCGCGGGGTCGCCCACGGTGGCGGAGAGGCCGACGCGCTGGAACGGCCCCGAGAGCTCGTGGAGTCGCTCCAAGCCGATCGCCAGCTGCGCGCCCCGCTTCGCGCCCGCGAGCTCGTGCACCTCGTCGATCACGACGTGTTCCACGTCGATCAGCGCGGTGCGCAGCTTCTCGCCCGTCAGCATCGCCTGAAGGGTCTCGGGCGTCGTCACGAGCACGTCCGGCGGGTCGTTCGCCTGCTTCGTGCGCTGGTACTGCGTCGTGTCGCCGTGCCGGACGTCCACCTCGATATCGAGGGCGTCGCCCCACCAGTCGAGACGCTCGCGCATGTCGCGGTTCAGCGCGCGCAGCGGCGTGACGTAGAGCGCGCTAATTCCGTGGACGTGTTCCTCGGCTTTGCGCTCGGCGATGGCGTCGAGCACGGGCAACATCGCCGTCTCCGTCTTCCCGGTGCCGGTCGGCGCGACGACCACGGCGTTGTGGCCGGCGACGAGCGGTGGGATCGCACGTCGCTGTGGCTCCGTCGGCGTGGTGAAGCCGCGTTCGGAGAGCGCGTCGCGGACCGCGGGCCCGAGACGTGTGAACGCGTCCACGACGCCAGTCTCACTCATCACCGAACGAAGGGTCGCGGGCGAGTTAAGCCCCTCGCCGGCCGTGATCACCACCCAAACCTTTCTCGCGGTGCGGTCCGTGCGCATACGCGTGTACCTCGCCGACGAGGCGTGGCCGGATCTCGAAGCGTACTTCGAGTCCGAGTCGCTCGCCATCGTCCCGCTGGGAAGTACCGAACAGCACGGCCCGCACCTCCCGCTGGCCACCGATCACGCCATCGCCGAGGCGTTCGCCACCGAGGTCTCAGAGCGCACCGGCTACCTCCGAACGCCCACCGTCACCGTGGGCGTCAGCCCCCACCACCGCCAGTTCCCCGGCACCGCCTGGGTCGACGCCGACGTCTTCCGCGACTACGTCGAGAGCTACGTCCGCAACCTTACCTATCACGGCATTGACCGCGTCGTCTTCGTCAACGCCCACGGCGGGAACGTCCAACATCTCCGCGAAGTGGGGAGACGACTCCGTGACGACGATGTCGCCTACGCCATCGAGTGGATGTGGGACGAGTCCATCCCCAACCTCGTCGACGAGGCCTTCGAACACAACGGCCCGCACGCCGGTCCGAAGGAGACTGCGCTCATCCAACACCTCCACCCCGACCTCGTACACGACGACCGGCTCGCCGAGGCCCGCGACGGCGGCGCTCCGGATCCCGAGGCGTCGATCCGGACGCAGAACGGCGCGGCGACCTTCTACGACACTGTTGAGAACTCCGCGAATGGGTCGTTCGGCGATCCAACGGACGCCACTGCCGAGAGGGGCGCGGAACTGTTCGACGCTGCGAGTGAACAACTCGAAGCGCTCTGCGAGTGGCTTGCCGCGCGCGACTGGGCCGAGCTCCGCGCGCCCGAGCGCGTCTCGCGCGAGTAAGCCATCAGTACCGGCGGTCGCGCCGCCAGAGTAGGATGCCGCCCGCGAGCGCGAGCGCGAGCCCCCACCAGAGCTCGTCGCCGGGCAACGCGAGCAACAGGAGCGTGACGATGCCGGACGACAGGAGCGACCAGCCGAGCGTCGAGTTGGCCATGCGCCCGAAACGGGTTGCGAACGGATAGGCCGTCCCCTCAGAGCCCGCGGTACGGCCCGAGTCGCGTGCCGTCGAGCAGGTAGGCCTGCGCGTCCGGGCAGGCGTCGGGGAGGAACGGCGCGAGGAACTCTTGCCCCTCGACGTTGACCCATGTGCCGCCGCTGTACTCGTTGAACGCCGGGCAGACGACGAGTTCGCCGCTGATGTCGAGCGTTGCGCCGTGGTAGGTCTCGAACGGCTTGGCGACGAGCGGCCCGCGGAGCCAGATGCGTTCGATGCGACTGCCGCCCACTTCGTCCTCCAACCGGACCGCTGGGTGTTCGTGACCGACACACACTACGTCGGCGGCCAGCACGTCGTGTCTCGGCCACGTATGGCCGTGGCAGAACCCCACGTCGCCGATGCGTGCCCCCGTCGCGGGCGTGACGTCGATGTCGAGGACATCCTCGAGACCGCCGTCGTGGTTCCCGCGGACGAGCGTGGCCGGCACCGGAAGCTCGGCGACGAGCGTTTCGAGTTCGTCCAGCTCCGCGCCTTTCGGCGCGCCGATCCGGTGACCGAGGTCGCCGAGGAAGACAACGCGATCGACACCCGTCTCGGCGACGAGCGACAGCACGCGATCGCGGCGCTCGTCCGCCCGTGACGGCGCTTCGAGCCCTTCGCGGCGCAGCGACGCCTCGATCCCGGCGTGGTAGTCCGCGACCACGAGGACCGACTTATCGCCGCAGTCCGCGACCGCCGCCGGTCGCTCCGGGACGGGCTCGACCCGCGCCATCTAGATGGCCTTCAGGTTGTCCTCGCCGGACTCGTAACACCGCCCGCTCATCAGCGCCGACTGGATCGCGTCCGCGATCTCGTCCTCGTCGGCGTCCGTCTCCTCCATGACGGTGCGCACGAGCTCGTCGCGGTCCGCGCCGTCGCCGTCGTTGAGGACGTCCATGTAGTCGACGACGAGGTCCTCGAGGTCGACGTCCGCCGGCGCGGACTCCGCGTCCTCGGCAGCGCTCTCGGGTTCGTCGTACGCCGCCTCGGTGAAGTCATCGAGGTCGTCCGCTTCGTCGTCGTCCCCCTCGAAGCTCTCCGACGTCTCGAAGTCGCCGAGGTCGCCGTCACCCTCGTCCGCGGGTTCGTCGTCCGGCGACGGGCGCGTGGACGCGGGTTCGTCCGCGCCAGCCTCCAGATCGTCGGGTGAGCGGTCCTCTTCGCCGCCCTCGGGGATCTCGCCGCCAGTCGAGAAGCCGACGTCGAACTCCTCCTCGACCTCGGCTCGGGTCTCCTCGTCCATCTCCCACTGTTCGTCCTCGTCGCTCGCCTCGCCCTCATCCACGGGTTCTGCGTCGTCGCTCGCGGGTTCCGCCTCGGACGAGGCCTCCTCGGACTCGAAGTCGTCCGGCGACGGCTCGGTGGACGTCGTGGCCGTCTCGCCCTCCGGCGTCGCCTCCGTGCGAGTCGTCGCGGGCTCCTCGGTCTCACCTATCTCGGACTCGCTGACCGATTCGGTCTCCTCGCCGGAATCGGCCTCGGACTCGCTGACCGAATCCGCCTGTGCCTCGGCTTCGGACTCGGCTGCTTCCGACTCGGTCGACTCGGCTTCGGCTGGCTCCGTCGCCGACTCACTCTCCTCGAAATCGTCCGGCGACGGTTCGGTGTCGGTCGTGACCGTTTCGCCGTCCGCTGTCGCCTCGACGTGTTCGTCCGGCATCGCGGCGTTCCCGCTCGTGTCGGCGGGCTCGGCGTCCGCGAGCGTCGCATCCGGGTAGGAGAGGTCGGCGTCCGTCCCATCGCCCTCGTCGGGCGCGAGCGCGAGGTCCTCGACCTCGTCGAGATCGCCGGCGACGACGCGCGTCGCGTCGAGTGCGAGTCCGCGGACGGCCGCGAGGTACGCCGGCGTCGTCCCGTAGTGGTCGATGGCGTGCGAAATCCCGGAGGCGAGCCCGTACGGCGCGCCGCGCTCGACGAGCGCGTCCGTCAGGTCGTCGCCGCGCTCCGGCATGTCGAGGGCGTCCGCGAACGTCGCGATCCGCGAGAGCGTCCGCTCGGCCGTCGAGACGACCCAGCGATCCCGCGTCTCGGGCGTGACGGCGTTTACGCTCTCCGGACGGATCGAGGTGTACACCTGCTCTGAGTCGTCCGGCGAGAACGTCCGGGCCTTGCCCGTCACTGCGACGAACGACGGCACATCGGCGTTCTCCAGCGATGCGAGCGCGTCCGGCTGATACTGGCCGGCGTAGACGACGAACGCGCCCGTCGGGTCGACGACGCGCGCCCGCACGACGTCCTCGTTCACCTGCTCGACGGAGGTGAGGACGCCGACCGCGAACAGCCGATTGACGCGCGCGCCAGTCGGCGTCACGACATAGTTCGGCGCGCGCTCCTCGTCGCTCTCCGCGTACTGGTAGTCCGCGTCGTCGAACTCCGCGGCGAACAGCCGCCACGCGACCTCTCGGCTTGGGCGCTCCTCGTCGGCGTCGTCGGACTGGCTCATGCGCCCACCTCTGCGAGCAGCTCGTGCGCCCGCTCGGCCGGATCGTCGGCGCTCTCGTGGAATCGGATCGTCTCGAGGTTCGCGCCGTACTCATCAACCGAGAGGTGCCCGCGCACCGCATACTCCTTGCCGACGATCGACTCGCGGATGTCGTCGGCGACGACCTCGCGGTTCATCGCGTCCCGCGCGGCCTCGAGGGCGTCCTCTAAGGTACCACCGTAGATATCCTCGGTCAAGTCGCGATCGAGGATCGCGGTCGTCGTCCCCGTTCCGTCGTCGAGGATCGCCTTCACGCGGAGGTCGTCCTCGCCCTCGACGTCTCCGTGGGTGCGACACTGCCCCTTCTGGATGACGCGCCCGCACTCCGGGCAGCGCTCGATGAGCCCGGAGCCGTCCCGGACCTCGATGACGTTCCCGACGAGTTCGACGTCGTACGCACCGCCGCCGGAGACGGCTTCGCGGATCGACAGTCGCGTCGGCCCGCCGACCTCGACGGGTTCCGCACGCTCCGCGACGACGGAGAACTCGGAGACGTTGACCGAGGGGACGCCGCGGAACTCTCGGATGTAGGCGTCCTCGATGTGGACGCTCGCGCCCTCCGTTTCGAGCGCGGGCACGACCTCCCACGCCGTGAAGGGGAGGCGCGCCGTCTCGTCGCCGAGCACGCCGGAGAGGATCTCCGTCTCGCCGTCGCGCCCGTCGATCGTCTTGCGTTCGACCTCGACGACGCGGACGTCGAGCGTCACGCCGCGATCGCCCGCCTCAAGGTCGGCGAGGTCGGCCTCGCCGCCCGCCTCGTAGGGGACGTCGAGGGCCTCGTCGACAACGCTCACTGTCGACGACTCCCCGAAGTTCACCTCGGGACGGCCCTCGTACTCGCGGACGCTCGCGTTGCCAATCTGGACGACGTCGCCGGCTTCCAGGCCGAAGTCCTCCCACGCCGTGTAGGAGAGCTTGCCCGTCTCGTCGGCGAGCTCGCCCTCGAAGATGACGTGGTCGTCGCCGTTGTAGCGGATCGAGCGTTTGCCCACGGTCAGGATCTTCGCGGTGACCGTGATGTTGCCCGACTCCGGCGTCACGTCGGCGAGATCCGCGGACGTCGGGGTGGACGAGCTCCCGGTGTCGCCGCCGTACTTCCGGCGGAGGCTCTGTTTGGCCTCCTCCATCGGCACGCTGTACTCCACCAGATTGCGGAGTCCCTCTGCGACCTCCTCTTTGTCAACACCGAGGTCGGAGGCGAGCTCCTCGGCGTGATCGTCTACATCCATCACCGGCCTTTGGTGCGGGGGACGTAAAAGGGTTCGTCGCGCGGGCGCGCGTGACGCCGGGCGCGGCGTGATGAACTGTAACTGCTCGTCCGCCGTCGGAGCTAACGTGACAGTCACCGCCCTCCCGCTCGCCGCCGTCGGCGCGGGCTCGATCCTCCCGCTCCTCTTGCTGCTCGTTCAGCTCGCCGTCGCGTATCTCGTCCACCGCGACGCCACGCGCCGCGACAGCCGCCACGCGCTCGCGTGGGCGCTCGGCGCGTTCTTCGGGAGCGTCATCGTCTGGATCCTCTACTACGTCGTCCGCGACGAGGTCGGGCGCTGAGCACGAATCCCGCTAGCCCGAACGTCCTTGTCGCCCCCGCCACACGCCCCTATATGCGACTCTACCAGACGTGGCGGAACTACGTCACGCAGCTCGCGCTCGACGTCCCGGTCATCGAGCGATTCGTCCGCGACTGGCTCGTTGATCTCCACACGGACTTCTTCGTCGCGGCCTGCGAGCGCGACGCCGACGCCCGCGAGGCCCGCCTCCGCGCGCTCTTCGAGACGACGATCGACGTCTACGAGTGCGCGCTCGCCGAGGGCTACCCGGAGAGCCACGCCCGCGAGATTACGCACATCCAGGGCGCGTTCGACTTCTACAACCACGGCTGGGGCGAGCTCCTGGAGTTTCCCCCCGAGGAGCGCGAGGCCTACTACGAGAAATACCGCGACTTCTTCGAGCGTCACGGCTGTACGCTCGACGAGCCGTTCGGGGAGTTCGAACCGGCGGGCGGGCTGCCGTCGGCACCTGAGACGCCCGAGCGGCTGAACGGCGACTACCCGATCGCGGAACCGGGCCACGTCGAGGGCATCTACTTGCACACCGACCGCGAGTGGATACGCGAGCCGACGACGGACGCCGACGCGTAGGTCGCGGTCGACGCTCGCGGCGCTGCGCGGGTGAAAACGAGACGAGAATGGGCGCACGGCCGGAAGCGGAGAAAACGATGTCCGCATCGCTACCGAACGGGAAAACGACGGACGGGAGCGCCGTCCGAGAAAGCGAAGCGCGGTTTACAGGCGGCCGGTTTCCTGCACCTGAACGGACTCGACGCCCTCGACGCTCGTGAAGGCGTCCTCGACGGCTTCCGTGCCACCGGCGTCGTCGGGGACGACGACGGTCGAGAGGAGCGCGACGAGACCGAAGGCGACCTCCTCCTGCTCGAAGCCGCGAAGCTTCGCGCCCTCGGGGAGCGAGTCCTCGAGGTCCTCCTTCAGGTCGTCGAGGTCGACGTCCGGGCTCTGCGGCATGACCTTGAGGACGGCGGCGACCTTCCCCATCGTTACGGCCCCCGGAACCCGCAGTCGGGACACTCGTAGAGGTTGCTCTGCTTGCGGCACTTCGCGCAGCGGTAGATCTGCTGGCCACAGTCCGGGCACTTGAACGATGCGGCGTTCGTGCCGGAGATGTTGATCCCACAGGAGACGCACTTGCGCGCCTGTCGTGCTTCGCTCATACGAACAGGGTAGCCGCGCGAGCGGTTTTAACTCTTCCTTCTCGCCCTGCCGCGCCGCATCCGCGGCTTCGGCAGGCTTTTGCGTCGGACGTGCGAACCGCGAGTTCATGACTGACGAAGTTGAGACCGTGACGTTCAGCGTCGACGGTCCGGACGGTAGCGACGACGTCGAAATCCCCGCGGGACTCGTTGACATCCTCGGCGAAGAGGACGACGAGTCGATGGCGCAGGTCGTCGCCGACATCGCCCTGATGGGTTTCGCCAACCGCGCGCACACGCTCGCCCACCACGGCGAGGGCGACGCCAGCGACGAACTCGAAGCCATCGAGGAGTCGACGCTCGACCTCTTCGAGGAGCGCTTCGGTGTCACGTACGGCGAGGCGACCGGCCACTCGCACTAACGGCGCTCTTCTCCGCGATTGCATGCCGACGACCACGCCACCGGTCGTTGACGATGCGCTCGCCGCGCTCGAACGTGAGCGCGATGTCCGGATCTGCGTCGCCGCCGAGGCCGGGAGCCGCGCGTGGGGGTACGCTGGCCCGACCAGTGATCACGATATCGCCGTCGTCTACGCTCAGCGGCCGGCCGACTACGTCGTCCTCGATGGCTACGTGGCGTCGATCCACGAGGAGTTCAACGAGAGCGCGGACCGCGAGGTGGATGTCCGCGCGTGGAACCTCACGCGCGTTGCCGAACTCCTCACCGAGTCGAACCCGACCGTCCTCGAAGCCCTCGCCTCACCGACCGTCTACCGATCGTGTGCGGGCCTCGACGCGCTCCGCGAGCACGCCCTCACCGCCTTCTCGCCGATCGACTGCTACCACCACTACCGCTCGCTCGCGACCGGTCAGTCAGCGGCGACCGACAACTCACCAACGGTCTCACGTGCGCTCGTCGTCGTTCGCGCGGCACTCTACGCTCGGTACGTCCGCGACACGCACACGTTCCCGACGCCCGTCTTCCCGGCGTTCCTCGACGACGCTGGCGAGCGCTTTCCCGACGCGTGGATCGCAACGGCCCGCCGGCTCGTGGCGCGGAAACGCGCCGGGAGGGGTGACGAGCCGATCGCCGATCCGATCGACCCAGGGATCGTCGCGCTCCCGCGCGAGATCGATCCGGACACACACGCCGTCCGCGGTATCGAGCGCGGGCGGGTGAACGACTTCGTGCGCACGGCGTTCGAGCGCGCTCAGCAGTCGTAGCGCAACAGCACGCCGTCGTCGATTCGCTCGACGTCGACGAGGTCGAGCGTCGGGTACTCGTCGACGAACCCCTCGCCGTCGGCGAGCGTCGGCGCGGTTCGCCCGCCGACGATCGTGCTCCCGACGTAGACGGTGAGTTCGTCGACGAGGCCAGCGTCGAACAGCGAGAAGATGAGCTCGCCGCCGCCCTCGACCATCACGTCGACGAGGCCACGCGCCGCTATCCCCTCGAACGCCATCGGCAGATCGACACGCTCGTCGCCGGCGGCGAGCACCGTCGCACCCGTGTTTTCGATGGCGGCGACACGCTCGTCCGGCGCGCCCGCCGCGACGAGAACGACGGTCGGGGCCGCGTCGTCGAGCACGCGGGCGTCCGGCGGGGTGCGCGCGTTCGAGTCCGCGACGACCCGCGTCGGCTGCGGGGGTGCTCCGCGTTCCTCACGGGTCGCGACGAGCTCGGGATCGTCGAGCGTGAGCGACGGGTCGTCGGCGAGCACGGTGCCGACGCCGACCATCACGGCGTCGTTCGCCGCACGCACGCGATCGACGCGCGCGAAATCCGCGGGGCCACTGATAGCGAGCTGCTCGCGCCGCCGAGAGGCGAGTTTACCGTCGACGCTCGTCGCGGCGTTGACGTGGATGGTCACGCTACTCGACCAGCGCCGCGACGTCCTCGGGACCGGCCTCGACGTGCCCGCCGTGGAAGCAGAGGACGTCGGTGAACGCGAGGTCCGCGAGCGTGTCGAGGGAGTCGTAGGCGCGTTCGACGTCGGGCGTGAAGTGCTCGTTCGGCCCGGCGAGCTCGCCGTCCTCCGCAACCGAGGCGTCCGCGGCGAGGAGGACGCCGGCGTCGGGGACGTAACACGAGATATGCCCGGGCGTGTGGCCCGGCGTCGCGACGATTTGGAGCGGGCCGACGGCCGTCCGGATCTCCACGCCGTCCACGACCTGCACGTCGACGGGGACGGGGTCGTAGCGATCGCTCGGATCACCCTTGATCGGGTCTTTCGCCCCCTCGATCGCGGGCGTGTCGTCGCGGTGCGCGAACACCGGCGCGTCCGCGCGCTCGGCGATCTCCGCCGCACCGCCCGCGTGATCGCCGTCCTGGTGCGTGAGCACGAGGTATTCGACGTCGTCGTAGTCGAACCCCTCCTCGGCGAGCGCGTCCTCGAGGAGGTCGACGGTATCGGGGAAGCCCGCGTCGAGCAGGACGAGACCGCCGTCGGGCGTCTCGACGCCCGCGGGGGTGATCGTGAGCGTGCGGTCCGGATACGAGACGGTAACGGGGAAGCCGTAGACGCCGGATGCGAGCTCCATGCATGCCGGTGGCCGCGGCTCGGGGAAAACAGTTGAGGTGGCGGCGGCCGCTGTCGGGACGGGAACGTGCGTTTTATAACTGCGACGCCAGTATCAGTCGGCATACGACTATGCCGAGCTCCAACGGACCTCTCAACAGCACGCGGAACAAGCTCGCCAACAAGCCCCGAGATCGCGGTACCTCCCCGCCCCAGCGCGCCGTCGCCGAGTTCGACGAGGGCCAGAAGGTCCACCTGAAGATCGACCCCTCGGTCAACGAAGGTCGCTTCCACCCGCGCTTCTCCGGACACACCGGCACCGTCGTCGGCAAACAGGGCCGCGCGTTCAAGGTCCAGATCACTGACGGCGGCAAGGAGAAGACGATCATCGCGAAGCCCGCGCACCTCCGCGCACAGGAGTAAGCGTGACCATCTTCAAGGAGACCGTCGACGAGGAGTTCCTCACCGTCTCGGAGGCGCGTGAGCTTCTCGACGACGTCGAGGCCGAACGCGCTGCCGACGAGGAGCGCGAACTGCGCTACGAGCTCGCGCGCGCCGTCGAGCACGTCAATCGCTTCGCCGTCCTCGAAGGCGAGGAGTCGCGTGAGCTCGTCGAGAACCTCCTCGATTTGGAGCATATCGACGACCCTGCGACCGCCGTGAAGATCGCGGACCTCCTCCCGCGCAACCGCGACGAGCTCCGTGCCGTCTTCGCGCAGGAGCGCTACGCGCTCTCCGGCGACGAACTCGACGACGTGCTGGACGTCGTCGTAAAATACGCCTGACGGCGGCAGGGTTCACGTCCCGTCGGCCGACCTTTTAAGACCGCCCTCGACGTATCGATGCGCATGAGCGACGATTCAGCCGACGGAACGGAGGCCGTCGTCCTCGACGTGCTTCGGCACGGCCGTTCGGGCGACGATCGCGCGGCGTTCCGGCGCGGACAGGTCGGATTCGCCGTCGGAACCGAGGAGTTCGAGCTCTACGAGTTCCTGATGGCCGACGACTCGGATGTCTCCATCGGCGATCGGGTGCGCGTCGCGCCCGACGCCGACGCGGACCTCGATCGGGTCAGTACCGTCACGTACGACGACCTCTCCGGGGGTGCCCAGTCCGAGCTGGAGTACGTCGTCGAGGAGCTGGTCGAGGCGAATCCGGAGCCGTTTCTCGACTTCTACAACGAGGCCGGCGCGGTCTCGCTGCGCCTCCACCAGCTCAACCTCCTCCCCGGGATTGGCGACACTCTCCGCGATAAGATCCTCGACGAACGCAAGCGCGGGCCGTTCGAGAGCTTCGCGGACCTCGCCGATCGCGTCGACGGGCTCCACGATCCGAAGGAGATCATCGTCGAGCGCGTCCTCAAGGAGCTCAAAGGCGAGGACGTGAAGTACCACGCCTTCACGCCGAGCGACCGCGGAGAGTAGGGTTTACACGACACGGGGGCCTACGACCGGTAATGACCGAGCGACGGGACCCCGACGCGCTCGTCCGGCGCGCGGGCCGCGGCAACCCGGATTTCGACCAGCACTTCCTCGTCGACGATCGCGTTCTGGACCGTATTCCGACGTACGCGGAGGGGTACGACCGTTCGCACGTCCTGGAGATCGGCCCCGGGCCGGGGGCGCTCACCGAGCGCCTCCTCGACGTCGCTGATCGCGTGACGGCCGTCGAGCGCGACCCCGACCTCGCCGCCCACCTCCGCGAGGAGTTCGCGGACGCCCGCGCGGACGGGACGCTCACCGTCGTCGAGGGCGACGCGCTCGACGTCGAACTTCCCGACTACACCTGCTGTATCTCGAACCTCCCGTATTCGGCGTCGAGCGAACTCGCCTTCCGCCTCCTCCCGCGGGCGAAGCCCACCGTCCTGATGTTCCAACAGGAGTTCGCCGAGCGGATGGCCGCGTCTGTCGACGACGACGCGTACGGGCGACTGAGCGTGAGTGCCCAGCACTACGCGGACGTCGAGGTGGTCGAGGAGATCCCGAAAGAGGCGTTCGACCCCCAGCCCCGCGTCCGCTCGGCGGTCGTGCGGACGACGCCGCGTGACCCCGACTACGAGGTCGACGACGAAGCGTTCTTCCTCGACTTCGTGAAGGCGCTGTTCACGCAGCGGCGCAAGACGGTGCGGAACGCGATCCGGAACACCGCGCACATCTCGGGGCTCGACGATCCGGAGGCGGTCGTCGCGGCAGCCGACGAGGACC
Source organism: Halarchaeum salinum (assembly GCF_039520965.1). Lineage (NCBI taxonomy): Archaea > Methanobacteriati > Methanobacteriota > Halobacteria > Halobacteriales > Halobacteriaceae > Halarchaeum > Halarchaeum salinum. Next base: position 61,135 of record NZ_BAAABL010000067.1, on the reverse strand, counting down.
TCCTCCGGAAACGGCCGGGGAACCTCGCGCCGGCGACGTTCGCCGAACTGGCCGCGCTCGCCGCGGAACACGGTGACCCCGTCTGATGGCGATCCCGCTCGCGTTCGGGGTGTCGCTCGCCGCGCACGCGGACCAGCTCGCGCTCTCCGTCGGCTCGCTCGTCGCGTTCGTCGCGCTCTGGTGGACGATCAGTCGGGTCGGCGAGCGCCTCCGCGACGAGCTCGACCTCCGGCTCATCGACCTCCTGCTCGGGCTGTTGGTGCTCTGTCTGGCCGTCACGGAGCTCGGGGCGCTCGTCTACATCTGGGGGCTCCAGTCGCTGCTCGTCAGCGTCATCGAGCGCTTTGGCAACCCCCTGACGCTCGGGGCGAAGGCGTTCGTCTCGCTCGCAATCGTCGTGCTCGCGTACGTCGGGACCGGCGTCGTAAAGCGCGCCATCGAAAACGCGGCGAAGCGTCGCGACGGCGTCAGCGACCACGAGGCCGAGATCACCTTCCGCATCGCCCAGTTGGTGATCTACATCGGGGGGCTGCTCGCGCTGCTCGGCCTCTGGGAGATCGACCTCTCCGGGCTGCTCATCGGTGCGGGATTCCTCGGGATCGTCCTCGGGATGGCGGCACGACAGACGCTCGGTGCCGTCCTCGCGGGCTTCGTCCTGATGTTCGCGCGCCCCTTCGAGATCGGCGACTGGGTGCAGGTCGGCGACAACGAGGGGATCGTCACCGAGATCAGCATCGTCAACACGCGCATCCAGACGTTCGACGGCGAATACGTGATGCTCCCGAACGACTACGTCGGCTCCGAGGAGGTCGTCAACCGCTCGCGGAAGGGGCGGCTCCGCCTGCACGTCGAGGTCGGTGTCGACTACGAGACGGACGTCGATGCGGCCGTCGACATCGCCGAGGAGACGATGGGCGACCTCGACGACGTGCTCTCGGTCCCGCGCCCGCAGGCCGTCCTCACCGAGTTCGGCGACTCGGCGGTCACGATCGACCTCCGCTTCTGGATCGACAAGCCGAGCGCGCGCCGGAAGTGGCGGGCACACACCGCGGTCATCTCCGCCGTCCATGAGGCGTTCGCCGAACAGGACATCAAGATCCCCTTCCCGCAGCGCGAACTGTCGGCGCGCCCCGAAACGGACGGCTTCCGGGTGCACGACGACGCCATCGACGCGTCGGATGCGGATGCGACCTCCGACGGTGAGCGAACTGACGACGATATCGAGACCAACGATACCGACACCGGCACTGACGAGACGGGTGACACCGACGACGGTACCGACAGCGACGGCACTGACGCTGACAGTGACGACACTACGGAGGAGAAGCGATGACCGGCGACGATCTCGCCGCTCGCCGCGGCGTCGAGACGGACGTCTACGACCCCGCGGAGGACTCGCGGCTGCTCGCCGACACCGCGTGTGAGGAAGTCGCAGCGGACGATCTGGTGCTCGACGTCGGGACGGGATCGGGGTACGTCGCGGCGACCGTCGGCGAGGAGACGGGGGCGCGCGTCCTCGGAGCGGACCTGAACCCGCACGCGTGTCGGCGCGCCTGCGACGCCGGCGTTGAGGCGGTGCGCGCGGACCTCGTCGCACCCTTCCGAACCGACACGTTCGACGTCGTGACGTTCAATCCGCCGTATCTGCCGGCGGACGCGGCCGCGGCGCGCGACGACTGGATGGAGGTGGCGCTCACCGGCGGCGAGACCGGGCGCGAGGTGGTCGAGGCGTTCCTCGACGACGTCGAGCGCGTGCTCGCGCCCGGGGGATACGTCCTCTTGCTTGTGAGTACGCTCACCGGCGTCGACGACGTCGTCGACTACGCGGGCGAGCGTGGCTTCTCGGCCGTCGCGCTCGCCGACCACTCCTTCCCGTTCGAGACGCTCACCGTGTTGAAACTCGTCCGGTAGGTGTTTGTCCACATCGCCCCCTAGTTCGCGATATGAGCGATGGGTCGGTCGACTCGAACTGGTGGTTGCTCGTCCTCGCGATGCCGCTCGTGACGCTCGCCGAGGTCTGTCTCGGCTTCCTCCTCGTCGGCTTCGTCCACACGTCGACCGGCGCGAGCGGCCTGGTGACGTTGCTCATCCCCGCCGCGCCCTTCCTCGCCATCGCCCTCCTCGTGCGCCTCCTCCTCCCGCTCGCGCTCTACAAGGACGCGCGAGCGATCCGCGACGCCGACGTCGAGTGGGAACCTGACCCGGTGAACTGGGGGTTCCTCGGGCTCGGCCTGATCGTCGTTCCGATTCTCGACTCCCTCCTCGCCGTCGTCTACCTGACGCTGCGCTCGCGCGCGCTCGCCGCGTAATTACCGGCGATCATGCGAACGTAAAGAAAATATTAACCGCGGCGATACCGTGGATCGGACATATGCAACACGTCGCGACGACGGCCGGCCTCTTCCCGCTGCCGGACGCCCAGCGCGAGCGCCTCGCCGACCTCAAAGGGCGCGGCAAGGGCGACCTCATCGACGGGGACGAGTCCGCCGACGTGACCGCGGCCTACGACGCCGCCCGCGAGCGACTCGTCGCCGTCCAGCGCGAGGCCGGCCTCGATCGCGTCGTCGAGGGCCAAGCGCGCTGGGACGACATGCTCGCCCACCCGCTCTGCGTCCACGAGCACGTCCGCCCGGGCCGCGTCGTGCGCTACTACGAAAACAACAACTTCTACCGCCAACCCGTCGTCGAGGGCCCGCTCACCGAAGACGGTGACCTCGCCGCCGACCTCGACGTCGCCGCCCGCCTCACCGACGATCTACAAGCCGTCGTCCCCGGCCCCTACTCGCTCACTGACCTCGCCCGCGACGAGCACTACGGGTCGTTTGCGGCGTTCCTGGACGGCGTCGCCGACTTCCTCGCGGGCGAGGTCGCCGCGTTCCCCGACGCCGTCGAGACCGTCTTCGTCCTCGAACCGAGCCTCATCACCACGCCGCCGGACGACGACGCCCACGAGCGCGTCCGAGACGCCATCGACGCCGTGAACGACGCTATCGACGCCGACGTCGTCGTTCACACCTACTGGGGTGCGCTCGGTGAGAAACTCCACGCGTACCTTCTCGACACGGGCGTCGCGGCGCTCGGCTACGACCTCGTGACCGCCCACGATGAGTGCGCCTACCTCGTGCAGGAGTACGGCACCGCCGACTCGGTCGCCCTCGGCGTCATCGATGGACAGAACACGCGCGTCGAGACCCCCGAGACCGTCGGCGACCGGTTGACGTGGTTCCGCGACAGCGTTCCGGTCAGCGACTTCGAGACGGTGTACGCTACCCCGAACACCGGCCTCTTCTATCTCCCCACGGGCCCCTTCGAGGCCAAACTCGACGCGCTCGCCGCCGGCGTCGAGACCGTGGAGGTGGCAGAATGAGCGACGGCCGAGACGACCGCGTCGGCCGCGAGCGCTTTCGCCCGCCGGAACACCCGAACGACCACTTCCTCCTCACGACCGTCGTCGGCTCCTACCCGAAGCCCGCGTGGCTGACGGACGTCCGCGAGCGCCACGAGGCCGACGGTACCGCGGTCAACGACGACGAATGGAGCGAGGCTCTCGACGACGCGAGTCGCCTCATCATCGGCGAGCACGAACGCGCCGGCCTCGACGTTGTCTGCGACGGTGAGATGCGCCGCGAGGAGATGGTAGAGTTCTTCGCTGAACGCATCACGGGATACGAGTTCAAGGGCCCGGTGAAGGTCTGGGGGCACAGCTACTTCGACAAACCGAGCGTCGTCTCCGAGGTCGCCTACGACGACCCGTGGCTCCTCGAGGAGTTCGAGTTCAGCGCCGACGTCGCACAGCGCCCGGTCAAGGTGCCGATCACCGGCCCGTACACCCTCGCTACGTGGAGTTTCAACGAAGTCTACGACGACGCCGCTGCCCTCGCGTACGCCCTCGCCGACCTCATCAACGAGGAGATTAGGCACCTCGTCGAGGCCGGTGCGCGTTACATCCAGATCGACGAGCCCGCACTCGCGACGACGCCCGACGACTACGACGTCGTCGGCGAGTGCCTGGAACGGATCGTCGCTGGCCTCCCCGACGATGTCCGGCTCTGCCTCCACGTCTGCTACGGCGACTACGGCGAGATCTATCCCGAGATCAACGACTACCCGATCGACGAGTTCGACGTCGAACTCGCCAACGGGGACTACGAGCAGATCGACGTCTTCGCCGACGGCGACTTCGAGCCCGATCTCGCGCTTGGCGTCGTCGACGCCCATACGCCCGACGTCGAACCCGTCGCCGAGATCGAGGCGAACATCCGCGAGGGACTGCACGTCGTCCCACCGGAGAAGCTCACCGTCAGCCCCGACTGCGGACTCAAGATCCTCCCGCGCGAGGCCGCGTACGCCAAGCTAGAGAACATGGCTCGCGCCGCCCGAAACGTCGAGACCGACCTCGACAGCGGCGCGATCGACGCCGCGGCGCTCAGGGCGGGACGGGAGTAACGACCCGTCTGGCACGTCGGCGAGCAGCAGCCCGATGAGGCGGTGTTCGCGCCCTCGCACGCCTTGAACGATATGCCCCACAGCTCGTGATTCGTCGGTCTCGAACTCCGACAGACACGGACGTCTGTGAATGTGACACAGGTGACCTGTGTGGCGACGGGCAGTAACAGTTATTTGTGCCGGTCGACTAGTGCTTCTCGTCTCCGACAGACGGTGGCCCCTTCGGGGGGAGGGGTCGCCATCGGAACCTCGTCGGAGACGCTTTCCGAACGATCGGGAGCGACGGCGTCGAGCACTCGCGCCATCGGAACCACACTCACAGACGCGCCGCTCCCCGAATTGACTTTTTCGCGTCGTCCAGTTCGTCGCGGACGACGTACTCCGTGTCGTGGGTTCGTCGTAAAAGCGGGCCGGGAGGGAATTGAACCACGGTCGCAACGCGTTGCGTTGCTCACTGATTCACTTCCTCCAGGCGTTTTCACTACTCACGTTGTTCGTCAGAAAACGGGCCGGGAGGGAATTGAACCCCCGACCGTCTGATTAAGAGTCAGACGCTCTGCCTAACTGAGCTACCGGCCCAACGCATTCACAACTTACCGCGGGATAGTCAAATAAGTTTCTTTCCGGGGGCGACGTGGGTGGCGGTGACACGTCGTTGTGTCGTCGTTCCGGGCTTGCACCCGCTGTCGGGAGGGTTAAGTGACGCCGCGCGGTAGCGTTCGACCATGAGTAGCCGGGCTACGATCTCGTCCATGTCGACGTATGCGATCCTCGGTTGCGGGAGCGTCGGACACGCGGTCGCCGAGGAACTCGTCGAACGCGGGAAGGACGTGCTCATCGTCGATCGGGATGAGTCCCGGGTGGAGGCGCTGCGCGATCAGGACCTGAACGCACAGGCCGCGGACATCCGCGACGATGAAGTCGCCGAGCTCGTCGCCGACCGCGACGTCGTCCTCGTAATGGCCTCCGACGTCGAGGCCAACGAGGCCGCGGTGCAGAATATTCGCGAACGCGACGACGAACAGTTCCTCGTCGTCCGCGCGAGCGACCCGGTCTCAAGCGACGAACTCACCGACCTCGGTGCCGACGTCGTCATCAACCCCTCCTCCGTCATCGCGGACGCCGCGCTTCACGCCCTCGAATCTGGCGAGCTCGAGTACAAAGCCCGCGAGCTAGCGGAGGTCATCGAGGGGACCGACAACCGGTTCGCCATCGTCACCCACGACAACCCCGACCCGGACTCGATCGCCGCGGCGGCGGCGTTGCAGTCCATCGCCGACCATCTCGGCGTCACCGCGGACATCCTCTACTTCGGCGAGATCGGCCACCAGGAGAACCGGGCGTTCGTCAACCTCCTCGAGCTCGAGCTCACGCCCTACGACGACGTCGACATCGACGACTACGACACGATCGCGCTCGTCGACCCCGCAAAGGCCGGCGAGATGCAGGTCGAGGGGTCGATCGACATCTTCATCGACCACTACGAGGCCGACGACGAGGTCGACGCGGAGTTCGTCGACGTCCGCCCGAATGTGTCTGCGACCTCCACGATCCTCACGAAGTACATCCAGGAGTTCGACCTCTCCGTCTCCCAGGAGGTGGCGACGGCGCTCCTCTACGGGATCCGCGCGGAGACATTGGACTTCCGCCGCGAGACGACGCCCGCGGACCTGACGGCCGCGGCCTACCTCTATCCGTTTGCCGACCACGACGTCTTAGAGCAGGTCGAGTCGCCGAACATGAGCCCGGAGACCCTCGACGTGCTCGCCGAGGCGATCACGAACCGCGACGTCCAGGGGAGTCACCTCATCAGCGACGCGGGGTTCATCCGCGATCGCGACGCCTTATCGCAGGCCGCCCAACAGCTCCTCAATCTGGAGGGGATCACGACGACTGCCGTCTTCGGGATCGTCGACGACACCATCTATCTCGCCGCGCGCTCGAAGGACATCCGCATGAACATCGGCAAAGTCCTCCAGGACGCCTTCCACGACATCGGCGAGGCCGGCGGCCACTCGACGCAGGGCTCCGCCGAGATCCCGCTCGGGATCTTCACGGGGATCAAGACCTCGGAGGAGAACCGCGAGACACTGCTCGGGCTCACGAAGGAGGCCGTAAAGCGCAAGCTCTTCGACGCGATGGGCGTCGATCAGGAAACGACGTCCAGTACGCAGAACGGCGGCAGTTAAGCCAGTGCGGCGTCGGTTTCGTCGTCCGTTTTGAGGCGCTCGATGACGTCGTTGATGAGCACGACATCGCCGACGGCACGTACCCACCGGTATGGGACGATGACACCACGCCGGCCGGTGTCGTAGTCCGCGAACAGATCGGGGTTGAGCTCGCCGAGCGCGAGCCCGTTGACGACCTCGGCGTCGAGGTCGAGGCGGATGTCCTCGATCTCGCCGACGAAGACGCCGTTGTTCGAGTAGACCTCGCGGCCGACGAGCGTCGTGAGTTCCTGGGGTGTGTCGTCCATGTCCGCCCCGAAGGTGCGCCGCCTCTTAACTCTTGGAGCTATCGGGCGCGTCGAGGAGGCCCGCGAGGGTGCGAAGCGCGGCGTCCATGTCGGTCGGCGCGCGCCCGAGGCTGACGCGGAGGCGCGCGTCGTCGTCGAAGAACCGCCCGGGGACGAGCAGGAGGCCGTTCTCCCACGCGCGCTCGACGAGGTTGTCGGTGTCGACGTCCGTCGGTTCGAGGAAGGCGAACGTGCTGCCGTCGGCGACGAACCCCTCGATGTCGTCGCGTTCGGTGACGAACTCCGCGAGCAGGGCCGAGTTCTCCGCGAGCAGCGCGCGCTGGTCGGCCAGCAGGTCGTCGATGTGGTGGAACGCACGCATCGCGTACGCCCGCGAGACGTCGGCGACGCCGGGGACGTGGTGGGAGACCTCGCGGGCGCGCTTGACGAAGTCGGCGTCGGCGACGAGCCAGCCGATCCGCAGGTCGCCGAGACCGAGGAACTTCGTGAGCGATCCCGTGACGACGGTGTTCTCGATCCCGGCGGCCGTCGGCCCACCGAGCGCGCCGTCCTCGCGGCGCTGTCCGTCGGTGACGAACGGTGCGTACACCTCATCGACGAGGAGGCGCGCGTCGTAGTCGCCCGCGTGGGCGGCGACGTCGGCGAGCGTCTCGCGCTCGGCCAGTCGTCCGGAGGGATTGTGGCGGTTCGTAACGGTGACAAGGCGCGTGTCGGGCGTGAGCGCCTTCTCGATGCGCTCGGGGAGGAGACGGAAGTCGTCGGCGCGGAGGAAGCGATCGACCGCAGCGCCGAACGCCGCCGGCGTCCGCCGATGCGGTTCGTAGCCGGGCTTCTCGACGAGCGCGCGCAGGCGCTCGTCCTCGTGCTCGCCCGCCGGGTCGGCGTCGAGCGCGGCGGCGGTCGCGAGGAAGTTCGCGTGGCTCGCCCCGGCGGTCACGAGGACGCATTCGGGATCGACGCCGTACTGGCCCGCGATCTGCATCTCCAGGGTCGCACCGATCGGCGGGTCGGATCGCCCCTCCAGCAGTGGTGGAACGGTCGTCGGGCGCTCCTGCGTCTCGGTGACGCCGCGAAGCCCGGTCGACCCGAGGTCGTACATCGCGACGCCGGGGCGACCCTGCAGCCACTCGAGATAGTCGATGTGGGGAAACATACAGTCGGATTTCACGCCCGCCGCCCAAAGCCGTTGTCGCTCGCTACGCCGGGTAGGCGTACGGGACGTCGAGGCGATCGAGGACGAGCAGCGAGTGGGCGCGGAGATACGCGGTCGCGGGCCCACGGAGACACACGAGGTAGCAGGCGGTGCCGACGCCGGCGAGGGCGACCGCGACGAAACCGGCCGCTGTGCCGAGCTGCCCGCCGAAGACGGTCGCACCGTAGGCGAACGCGAACGGCAGGGCGAACGCGCCGGCGACGACGCTCCCCGCGACGACGTACGCGACGCCGAGACAGGCGCGCACGACGATGTAGATGCCGAACTCGCCGGGTACGGCGGCGAGTGCAGGCCAGAGGGTGCGCCACCCCGATCGGATGCCGTTCTCACCGTGCGCCATCAGCGGCACGACGAACGACGTCGTGATCGCCGAGGCGACGAGCGCGCCGACGATGAGGAAGCCGACGACGGGCACACAGATGACCGTGAGCAGCAGGGCGACGGCCGAGCCACTCCGGGCGGCGGCGAGCACGCCCGCGACGAACGCGCCGAGCGGGACGACGACGAGCGCGCCGAGACAGACCCGAAAGACGAAGAGTCGAGCCCCATCGCCGACGTGTGCGACGACGGATCGCCGGAGCCCATCGCCGCCCGACTCGACGAAGTCGACGAGGACGAACTCACAGACGGACGCGAGCAGCCCGAGCACGAGGACGACGGCGAGAACGACCCCGAGGAGCGCCAGCGTTCGCGGGGAGAACGGCGAAACGGGGGTCGTCGGGGGCTCCATGGCGTTCAGCGGGAGCATGACGACACCGACGCCGGGCGGTCTGACCGACGTCCCACCGGCAAAGACGGCGAGGAGCGTGAGTCGAAGCCAGACGCCCGCACGGACGGGGCGGAGCAGGTCGCGCGTCTCCGTGTACGCACGGCGGAGCGTCTCGACGGCGTACCACGACATACCCGGATCTGGATGCGACAGGGGAAAAAGACGACGACCATCGCGGCTCCGTCGGCGAGCGGGCAGCCCTAAGTCGCGGCGACGTCTACCGTTCGGTCATGGCCGGGATGGAGGGGCTCGCGTTCGTCTTCCTCGCGGGGCTCGTCACCGACCTCGCGACCGGTCTCGGCGCGCTGCCCTTCCTCGCCGTCGACGAGATCTCGGATCGCGCGACGGTCGCGCTCTGGGGCGTCGCTTCCGGGATCATGCTCGCCGCCTCGGTCTTCGGCCTCGCGCGCGAAGGGCTCGCCTACTCGTCCGGCGTCCCGGTCCTCCTCGTCGCGGGCGCGCTCGTCGGCGTCGTCCTCGTCGAAGTCTCGGATCGCCTGCTCGAACGACTCGATATCGGTGGCGACGACGCCGACGTCGACGGCGGCGCGATCAGCCCGGACGTCGATCCCGCGGCCATCGCCACGGGCGACCTCCGCACGCTCGTCCTCGTCCTCGGCGTGCTCACCGTCCACTCGTTCCCCGAGGGCGTCGCGGTCGGTGTCTCCTTCGCCGAGCTCGGCCTCGGCGGCGGTATCGACGTGCTCGGGCTCGCCGTCCCGCCGCTCGCCGTCCTCATGACCGTCGCGATCAGCGTCCACAACATCCCTGAAGGGCTCGCGGTCAGCATCCCGCTGAAGGCGATGGGCGTCGACGTCCGGCGGATGGTCGGTGCGGCGGTTTTCTCCAGTCTCCCGCAACCGATCGGGGCGGTGCTCGCCTTCGCGTTCGTCCGCGTCGCCCGCGCGTTCCTCCCCTTCGGCTTCGGCTTCGCCGGCGGCGCGATGATTTATCTCGTCCTCACCGAGTTCGTCCCCGACGCCCTCGAGGCCGGCGCGGACCTCCCGTATCGCGGCGTGCCGGCCTTCCTCGCGGGCGCGCTCGCCGGCGCGGCCGTAATGGTCCCGCTACTGTTCGTACATGTGGGACCGTAGACGCACGACAGACACGACCGCCGAGCGTGAGTGAAATCGGCGTCCACGCCGGGACATATCCGATGGCGAGGGAACGACGGCGAACACAGGAAGAAGGCGGGTAGCCGGTGCTCCTAATCGCCCTTCAGGTAGCGCTCGGTGGCGGAGTCGAAGGCGTCGTCGTTCTCGGTGAGCTGATCCCACTCGTCGAGGCCGCGCTCGGCACGGGTGCCCTCGACGGTGTTGTCGAGGACGAAGGCAACGAGGCCGCCAACGGCCATCCCAGTGCCACCGACGACGTAGACGGTGTCGGAGACGACTTTGAGGCCGAGGAAGGGCCCGAGGATCGGCGTGCTCGCCATGCCCTGCTGGAAGGCGATCGCGCTCTCGATGTTGCCCATGTAGGCCGGGATGGCGAGGCCGCAGAACAGGGCGAGGCCGACGATGAAGACGTTGCGAGAGCTATCGAGGTCGACGTGTTTGAGGTTCGAGAGGCCGACGGCGGCGATCTGGCCGAACATCGCGATGTAGAGACCGCCGACGATCGGGTCGGGGATGGTGGTGATGAGCGCGCCGAAGTAGCCGATGAAGCCGACGAACAGCATGAGGACGGCACCGATCTGGATGACGTAGCGCGAAGCGACGCCGGTCAGCCCGATCGCGCCGATGTTCTCCGAGTAGGACGTCGAGCCGTTGCCGGTGCCCATGATGCCCGCGAAGACCGTGGCGAGGCCCTCGGTCCCGATGCCGTGGTCGATGCGGCGCGCGGAGGGCGCGCGCTCGCCGGCGAGGCGCGCGACGGCGTGGTAGTCGCCAAAGGACTCGATCATGGAGGCGACGACGCCCGCGAACATCCCGACGATGAAGGACGTCTGGAAGGTCGGCATCCCCCACTGGAGGGGCATCGGGACCTGCACGAGGCTGGCGTTCGCGACGGTCGAGAGGTCGACGAACGCGGCCGACCCGCTCGGGATGATCCCGACGACGGAGAGGACGGTGGCGATCGCCCACGCACCGACGATCCCGAGCAGCACCGGGTAGAGCCGGAAGACGCGATGCGAGCGATCGAGATACTGGCTGAAGAGAACGATGAGGACGACGGTGAGCCCGACGAGCCACCACGCCTGGTTCGCCATCGTGACCTGGGGAGAACTGAACAGCGAGAGTCCGATGAGCGCGATGGTGGGCGCGATGACGATCGGGGAGAGGTACTGTTTGAGCCACCCCATGACGCCGAAGTAGCCGACGGCCATCTCGACGATCCCGCCGACGATGATCGCGCCCTGTAAGGCCACGATCGCTTGCTGCCACTGTCCCGGCCCGGTGCCGACGAACCCGATGATGGCGATGGCGGGCGCGAGCATCGAGAATGTCGCCCCCTGGACGATCGGATAGCGGTTCCCGACGATCGTCTGGAGTAGCGTGCCGACCCCCGAGACGACGAAGAACGTCCCGATGTAGAGCGGTTGCCACCTCGAGGGCATCCCCATCGCGCCGGCGAGGGCGAGCGGGACGGCGATGTTCGCGCCGACCATCGTGAGGTAGTGCTGAAGGCCGAGGAGCACCGACTCCCCGGTCGGTGGCTTCTCGTCGACCCCGTACTCGACGTCGCCGGATCGTTCGACCGACTCGGTCCCGGGTTCGCCCGCCAACCCCTCTGGCGGCGCGTCCGGGTGCGTGTCTCCTGCCATGTGTGCGTACCACCACATCGGTACCTGCGCCGCCGCTTAAGCGTGTTGTGTCGACGGACGAGACACCGTTCCTTCGGTCGTCCGCTGCGTCCCTCCGCCGTGTCCGACTCCATCGTCCGTTCTTCTCCAAAGACGCACAGATCGGGCGCGTCGAGGGGGCGACTAGTGATCGACACTCGGCCGTAAGGCCGTAGTGGACGCGCTCTCTCCTTTGGAGCATGAGCGACGACATCGATGTCGAGGTGGAAGTCGAAGTGGAGATCGACCGGGACGAACTCGAAGTCGAGCTCGGCTCCTCCAGCGAGGCCGAAGCCGAACTCGACGTCGCGGGCGCGGAGGTCGAGGTCGAAATCGAGGTCGAGCGACACGGTGACTCCGGTGACGAGGACGATGACGTCGAGGAGAGCGACGCCGAGGGCGGTGACGACGACGGCGATGCTGACGACGACACGGATCCCGTCGAGGCCCATCTCGACGACGCGTAGCGCGGCCCACCAGCGCGGGTCTCGGCAAACGGCCCCGCGTCCACTACCCCTTTTCGGGGCGCGCGGTTATCCCCGCGTGATGACGCACCTCTTCGACTCTCTCACGCTCCGCGAGACGGAGATTCCGAACCGAATCACCGTCTCCCCGATGTGTCAGTACTCCGTCGAGGACCGCGACGGCCTCGCGACGCCGTGGCACCACGTCCACCTCGGATCGCGCGCCGTCGGCGGTGCCGGCCTCGTCCTCTCCGAGGCGACCGCCGTCGAACCCCGCGGGCGCATCACGCCCGAAGACCTCGGTATCTGGAGCGAGGAGCACGCGGACGCGCTGAAGGAGACGACCGACTTCGTCAAGAGCCAGGGCGCGGTGCCCGGCATCCAACTCGCCCACGCCGGCCGGAAGGCCTCCAAGACCCGTCCGTGGGAGGGTAGTGAGCCCCTCCAGCCCGACGAGGGCGGCTGGGAGGTCGTCGGCCCGAGCGACGAGCCGTGGCCGTACGAGGCGGAAGCCCCGCCGACGAAGGCGATGGATGCCGACGACATCGACGACGTCGTCGAGGCCTTCCGCGAGGGTGCCAAGCACGCCCTCGACGCCGGCTTCGAGGTTGCCGAGGTCCACGGCGCGCACGGCTACCTCCTCCACGAGTTCCTCTCGCCCGTCACCAACGACCGCGACGACGAGTACGGCGGCAGCTTCGAGAACCGCGCGCGCCTCATCCGCGAGGTCACCGAAGCCGTCCGCGAGGTCTGGCCCGACGAGAAGCCCGTGCTCGTCCGCCTTTCCGGGACCGACTGGATCGACGACGAGGAATCGTGGACGGTCGAGCAGTCCGCGCGCCTCGCCGACGTCCTCCACGAAGCCGGCGCGGACCTCATCGACGTCTCCTCCGGCGGCATCAGTCCCGCCTCCTTCCCCGACTGGGCCGGCCCGAACTATCAGCTCGCGCTCGCTGAGCACGTCCGCAAGAACGCCGAGAGCGATATTCGGGTGGGGACCGTCGGCGGGGTCACCACGCCCGAGCAGGGCGAGGCAATCGTCCGCAACGATCGCGCGGACCTCGTCATCATCGGTCGCGAGTTCCTCCGCGACCCGTACTTCGCCCTCCACGCCGCCTACGAACTCGGCTACGAGGACGAGATCGACGTGCCGAATCAGTACCTTCGCGGGTTCCACGAGCGGCTCTGAGGCGGCGGTAACGCTATCCGTTCGGCCGTCCCGCCTACGCGTATGACCGACGACACCGCCGATGACCTCGCGGCGCGCGTCGACGCCCTCGAAGATGCCGTCGCGGACCTCCGCGTGGCGCGGGACCGGCGCGGCGGGCGCGCTCCGCGACGCGGCCCTTTCTCCTTCCCGCGCCCGCCGACGCCCCGCGAGTTCGTCCGCTTCGCCGTCGACGACGCGATCCCGGCGACCATCGCGCTCCTCGAGGCACAGATCCGCGCGCTCGAGGCGTTGCGCGCCGCGCTCCGGCTCGTCGAACCGGGACGCGAGAACGCGAAACCACCCGCCGGCCGCGAGACACTCGATCGACTTGACGCCGCGCTGACGGACCTCCGCGACGCCGTCTCTGGCGACGCGCTCCCGGAGAACGGCGCGGCCCGCGACCTGCTTGAAGACGCGCGTGCACTCACCGCCGACCTCGAAGCCGAAGTCGAGGCGGCGCGCGAACCGCGTCGAGAACGGGAAGCCGGTGAGACAGCCGGGATCGCGGTCGACGACGCGGACGACGCGTCAGAGGAGCGCGAACGGCGCACCGAGCGCGTCGAGGACGAACTCGATCAGCTCCGCGACGAGTACGACGCGGACGACGAGGCCGATGCGTCGGATGGTTCGGGTGGGGACGACGCGTAGTCAGTCCGTCCCGAGTCAGTCCTCCTCGACGGGCTCGAACCGATACCCGTCCCACGTCTGACTCTCGGGTTCGCGAATGCCCGCCTCAGGGTCGCGGAGTTCCTCGCAGTAGACGGGCGTCATCGCGTCGCCGCTCTCGACGTCGCCGGTGGTGAGTTGGCCGAGCGCGCGCACCGTCTCGCCGTCGACGGTGGTGAGTTGGCCGAGCGCGCGCACCGTCTCGCCGTCGACGGCGAACTCGACGATGCCGAGGTGGTTCGGCTCGCGAACGCCCGGCGGCGTCGCGGTGCTCGTCGTCCATGTGACGAGCGTCCCGGTTTCGTTTTCGAGGTCGACGGTCTCGGTCTGTGCTGCGCCACACTCCGGGCAGACGGTGTGGCCGGGATACGTCATGTGGCCGTTCTCACAGCGGTAGGCGTCGAAGCTCATTTTGCGGCCTCCACGATCGTCGTCGTGACGCAGTTCCCGAAGCCGCCGACGTTGCAGGCGAGGCCGACGTCCGCCGCGACCTGTCGTGCGTCCGCTTCGCCCGTGACCTGCCGGTGGATCTCGTACACCTGTGCGACGCCGCTCGCGCCGAGCGGGTGGCCCTTCGACTTGAGACCCCCGGAGGTGTTGATCGGGAGTGCGCCGTCGCGTGCCGTGACGCCCTCATCGGCCGCCGTCCATCCCTCGCCCTTCTCGAAGAAGCCGAGGTCCTCCAGCTGGAGGACTTCGAGGATCGTGAACATGTCGTGGAGTTCCGCGACGTCGACGTCGTCGGGGCCGAGCCCGCTCATCTCATAGGCGTCCGCGGAGGAGTCGACGACGCCACCCATGACGGTCGGGTCGTCGCGCTCGTGGACGACGTGGGTGTCCGTCGCGCCGCCGATACCCGAAATTACCGAGTAGTTGTCAGTGTACTCAGCGGCCACGGATTCGGGGCAGAAGAGGAGCGCGGCGCTCCCGTCCGTGATCGGGCAGAAGTCGTAGAGGCGCAGCGGATCGGCGACGATCGGCGACTCCAACACCGTCCCCTCATCGACCTCCTTGCGGAACTGCGCGTGTGGGTTGTCGACGCCGTTTTCGTGGTTCTTGACAGCGACCTTGGCGAGCGACTCGCGGGGCGCGTCGTACTGCTCTAAATAGTGCCGGGCGGTCATCCCCGCGAAGCTCGGGAGCGTGACGCCGTGCTTGTACTCTGCCGGATGCGTCAGCGAGGCGATGACGTCCGTCGCCTCCGCCGTACTCCGGTGGGTCATCTTCTCGCCGCCGACGAGCATCGTCAACTCGCTCGCGCCCGACGCGACGGACTGCCAGGCGGCGTAGACGCCCGCGCCGCCGGATGCGCTCGTCTGATCGACGCGCTGGGTGTAGGCACCGAGCGCGCCGAGGTCGTGCGCGAGGGCGTTCGGGATCCCGGTCTGACCCTCGAACTCGCCGCTGGCCATGTTCGAGACGTAGAGGTGGTCCAACTCGTCGGCGTCGATGCCCGCGTCAGCGAGGCAGGCCTCGCCCGCCTCCGCGAGTAACTCGCGGACCCAAGCGTCGCGCTGCCCGAACTGGGTCATCGACGCGCCGATGACGGCTACCCGGTCCATGCCCGAACGGTCGGGGACGTGGGTCTTAGGGGTTCGGTTCCATCCTGCCTCCCATCGGCGGTGTCGGTCGATGCGTCCCGTGCACTCCGCGAGCCGGACCGCCTGCCACGTCCCGACGCGAAGCTATTTGTCCCCCGCGTGCCGTCAGTTCCGACGATGGGTAGCCTGTTCCCGTTCCGCACCGACGTCGAGGCGGACGCGGGGAACCCCCGACTCGTCGGGATCGACGAGGATGCCGCGGACGAGGTGTTCGACGCCCTCGGCTCGCGTACCGCCCGGCGCATCCTCACCGCGATCTATGACGACCCCCGCCCTGCCTCCGACCTCGCGGACGACGTCGACACCTCCCTCCAGAACGCGCGGTATCACCTCGACAACCTCAGCGATGCCGGCCTCGTGACGGTGGCCGACACCTGGTACTCGGAGCGCGGCACCGAGATGAAGGTGTACGCGCCCGCGAACGACGCCGTCGTCGTCTTCGCCGGCGACAACGACCAGAAGACGGGCGCGTTCGACGCCCTCAAACGGTTCCTGGGCGGCGTCGTCGCCGTCGGCATCGCCGCGCTCGTCGTGCAAGCCCTCCTCGCGCCCGGCTCGCTCCTCCCGACGTTCGGGTCCGCGGGCAGCGAGACATCGCCCGCGACGACGCCGAGCGACGGGGGCGGCTTCAGCACGATGGACGTCCAGCGCTCGACCACGACGACCACCACGACTGATGGCGGCCACGGCTTGCTCGCTCTCCTCGCGGAGCCCGGCGTCGCGTTCTTCCTCGGCGGGCTCTGCGTCCTCCTTGTCGTCACGACGCTCTGGTACGTTCGGACGCGTCGGCGCGGCTGACTGGTCCGCCCGCGGCGACGACGCAAACCGTTTCAACGCGAGTCGCCTACCGCGAGGTAGTGAGCGACGAAGCCGATCCGACACTCTCCCTCGATGCCTTCTACGACGCCCTGGAGTCCGTCGGCCGCCCGATCGTGACAGCCGGCCGCCTCGCGAGCGTCCTCGGCTGGACGCAGGCAGAGGCGAGCGACGCGCTCGACGCGCTCGCCGAGGCGGACGCGGCCGTCCAGCGCGTCGACGTCTCGAACGATCCCGTCGTGTGGTTCCCGACCGACTGGGCGCACACGACGGAGCGCGAGCGCGTCGTCGTCTTCCCCGAGCACCGCGAGGTCGTCGTCGACCAGCCCTCGCAGTTCACGCGCGCGCAACTCGCGCAGTTCGCGACGCTCACCGACACGACCGGCGAGAACGCCTATCGCTACCGGGTGCGCGAGGAGGACATCTGGGGCGCGCCCCACGACGACGTCGAGGCGTTGCAGCGCACGCTCCGACAGGCGCTCGGCGATCGCTACCCCACGTTGGAGGAGTTCGTTACCGACCAGTGGCGTCGCGCCCGCCAGTTCCGCCTCTACACGCACGACGAGGGGTACGTCGTCCTCGAGGCCTCCTCCCCGGAGATGATGGGGAACGTCGCGGAACAACACCTCTCGGAGGGGACGATCCGCGCGCCGATCACCGACACGGAGGCGTGGGTCGCCGCGGAGGCCGTCGCGACCGTCAAGCGCGACCTCTACGAGGCGGGCTACCCCGTGCAGGACGACCGGACGCTCGACGAGGGTACCGAAATCGACCTCGACCTCCGCCTCTCGCTGCGCGACTACCAGCGCGGCTGGGTCAAGCGCTTCGTCGAGTCGGGGTCGGGCGTGCTCGTCGGCCCGCCGGGGAGCGGCAAGACCGTCGCCGCGCTCGGCGTCATGGACGAGATCGGCCGCGAGACGCTGATCCTCGTCCCCGGCCGCGAGCTCGTCGGCCAGTGGCGCGACAGCATCCTCGAATACACGACGCTCGGACAGGCCGACGTCGCCGAGTACCACGGCGGCGTGAAGGAGATCGGGCCCGTGACGATCGCGACGTACTCCTCGGCGGGGATGGAGCGCCACCGCCGGCTCTTCGACGAGAAGCGCTGGGGGCTCGTCGTCTACGACGAGGCACACCACATTCCCGGCGACGTCTTCCGCCGTACGGCGGACTTGCAGGCATCAGCGCGCCTGGGGCTGTCAGCGACCCCAGTACGGGGCGACGACCGCGAGGCGGACATCTACACGCTCATCGGGCCGCCGATCGGCACGGACTGGGAGGCGCTCTTCGAGGCGGGCTTCGTCCAGGAGCCCGAAGTCGAGATCCGCTTCGTCCCGTGGGCCGACGACGAGCACCGCTACGAGTACGCGAGCGCGGACGGCCACGAGCGCCGGATGCTCGCCGCGTCCAACCCCGCGAAGGTCGATGAGGTGCGCGCGATCCTGGAGGCGCACCCGCAGGCGAAGACGCTCGTCTTCGTGGACTACCTCGATCAGGGCGAGGCGCTCGCGGACGCGCTGTCGCTCCCGTTCGTCAGCGGCGACACCCCGCACTCCCGGCGCGAGCGCATCTTCCACGAGTTCCGCGCGGGCGAGCGTGACGTCCTCCTCGTCTCACGCGTCGCCGACGAGGGGATCGACCTTCCGGACGCCGAGCTGGCCATCGTCGCCTCGGGACTCGGAGGGTCGCGCCGGCAGGGCGCACAGCGCGCGGGGCGGACGATGCGGCCGGCGGGGCGCGCGCTCGTCTACGTGCTCGCCACGCGCGGTACTGAGGAGGAGGACTTCGCGCGGAACCAGACGCGCCACCTTGCGGAGAAGGGCGCGCGGGTCAGGGAGGCGGACGCGGAGGCGAACGATAGTGAGCCTCCGCGGAACGGCGAGCGGGAGCGATAGCGACACGCGAGCGACGCGGAGACGCACGCGGATGCGAGCGCTAGCGAGCATCCGCGGAACGAGCGAGCGGGAGCGATAGCGACCCGTGAGCAGCGCTAGCGAGTCTCCGCGGAACGGCGAGCGGGAGCGATAGCGACACGCGAGCGACGCGGAGGCGAGCGGGAGGCCGCCTTCGCGGCGTCGTCCGCCGGGGCGGGTGGCTTTTTGCCCCGGCCGGGTGATCCCTCGCACATGGACGCAGCCGTCTACCACGGCGAAGGCGACATCCGCGTGGAGGAAGTACCCGATCCCGAGATCGAGGAGCCGACGGACGCGATCGTGCGCATCACGCACACGGCGGTCTGTGGCTCCGACCTCTGGTTCTACCGGGGCGAGCGCGACTACCCGACGCCGGGGCGCGTCGGCCACGAACCGATGGGCGTCGTCGAGGCCGTCGGGGACGACGTGACGCACTTGCGGCCGGGCGATCGCGTGCTCTCGCCGTTCGCGATCTCCTGTGGCGAGTGCGAGTTCTGTCGGAAGGGGCTCTACACGTCCTGCGTCGAGGACGAGGGGTGGGGCGGCGAGCACGACGGCGCACAGGGCGAGAAGGTCCGCGCACCCTACGCGGACGGGACGCTCGTCCGGATCCCGGAACGCTACGCGGACGACGAGGATGTCCTCGAATCCCTCCTCCCGCTGACGGACGTCATGTGCACGGGCCACCACGCGGCCGTGAGCGCGGGCGTCGAGGCGGGTGACACGGCGATCGTCGTCGGCGACGGCGCGGTCGGGCTCTGCGGCGTGCTCGCGGCCAAGCGCCTCGGGGCGGAGCGCATCGTCGCGATGGGCCACCACGAGAATCGGTTGGAAATCGCCGAGGAGTTCGGCGCGACGGAGACGGTCGCGGCGCGCGGCGAGGCGGCGATCGAGCGGGCGCGCGAGCTCACGTACGGCGGGGCGAATCACGTCCTAGAGTGCGTCGGCGCGGAGTCCTCGATGGACACGGCGTTCGCGGTCGCACGTCCCGGCGGCACCGTCGGCTTCGTCGGCGTTCCGATGGGCGTCGACGAGGCGGCGTTCCTCGATGATGCGTTCGGGAAGAACGTCGCGCTCCGCGGCGGCGTCGCGCCCGTCCGGCAGTACATCGACGACCTGATGGCCGACGTCCTGCAGGGGACGCTCGACCCGTCGCCGATCTTCACCAAAACTGTCGATCTCGACGGCGTGCCGGAGGGGTATCGCGCGATGGACGAACGCGACGCCGTCAAGGTTATGGTGAAGGTCTGACCGACGACAGCGTCGCGACCACAAATTCACGCCCTAAAGGGCAGGATTCTCTCGCGACCACAATAGCTATCCGCGTGACGGTCGAAACGTATCGGTAGCTAGTCCGTCCATGTCATCATCAGGACCGCCGTTCGACGCTGAAGACTCCGTAAACTCGTCCGTGTTCGACGAGAGCGGCAACGTCGAACCGGGCGTCCTCGATAAGGACTTCTTCGAGGTGTTGGTGGAGAACGGCTCGGACGCCATCGTCTCCATCGACGAGCAGAGTCGAATCCTCTTCGCGAACCGATCGGTGGAGCGGGTTTTCGGCTACGAACCCGACGAGCTCGTCGGCGAGCCGCTGACGACGATCATGCCCGAGCGCTTCCGCGACGCGCACCATGCCGCGATCGAGGCGTACCTCAGGACGGGCGAACGCACGCTCGACTGGCAGAACGTCGAACTGCCCGCCCAGCACAAGGATGGCCACGAGGTCCAACTCTCGATCACCTTCGAGGAGCACCGCTACGAGGGGCAGCGGGTCTTCTCGGGAATCATGCGCGACGTCACGGAGCGCGTCGAACGCGAGAACGAACTCCAACGCCAGAACGAGCAGCTGGAGCGCTTCGCCTCCATCGTCAGCCACGATCTGCGCGATCCGCTCCAGACGGCGAAGGCCGATGTCGCCATCCTCGACTCCCAGTACGAGAACGAACCGCTCCTCGACGAACTCGACGACACGCTCGACCGGATGGACGAACTCATCGAGGATGTCCTGACGCTCGCCAAGCAGGGCAAGAGTATCGGCGACACCGCCCGCGTCCCGCTCGAACGCGTCGTCGAGGACGCGTGGGCCACCGCGGGTACCGACGAGGCGACGCTCGACATCGAAGGTAACCTGCTCGCCGTGAAGGCCGACCGCGAGCGCTTCGAGACGCTCCTCCAGAACCTCTTCCGAAACGCCGTCGAGCACGTCGGCGACGACGTGACGGTCCGTGTCGGCCTGCTCAGCGGCGGGTTCTACGTCGAGGACGACGGTCCCGGCTTCCCCGAGGACGCCATGGACGACCTCTTCGAGTACGGCTTTACGACGAGCGACGCCGGAACCGGGTTCGGCCTCTCGATCGTCGAGCAGATCGCCGACGCCCACGGTTGGTCGGTCGAGGCGATGAACGGCGAAGACGGGGCTCGCTTCGAGTTCCGCGATGTGGTGATGTCCTGATCCGACAATGTGTACTGCAGACTATCAGTCCCCGTGTAGTGACGCTCGCATCCTGACCGACGGCGGTATCGACGCCAGTACCGATGATGGTACTGACGCCGGTACCGACGCCGATACCGACGCCGGCGAGAAGCCGGTCGTCCTCGTCGTCGACGACGAGGAGCGCATCCCGCAGGCGTTCGCGCTCTGGCTCGGCGACGACTACGACGTCCGAACCGCGACTGACGGCGAGGAGGCCATCGAGCGCCTCGATGACGCCGTCGACGTCGTCCTTCTCGACCGGCAGATGCCGGGGCTCTCCGGCGACGAGGTCCTCGATCGCATCCGCGAGGGGGGGTACGGCTGTCGCGTGGCGATGGTTACGGGGGTCGACCCGGACTTCGACATCGTCGACATGCCGTTCGACGACTACCTCACGAAGCCGGTCGGCCGCGAAAAGCTGCGGGAGACGGTCGATCGCCTGCTCTCCATCGACAACTACGACGAGGCTGTCCAGACGTATTTCGCGCTATCGAAAAAGCGCGCGACCCTGGAGGCCGAGAAGACCCGCTCGGAACTCGAGGAGAGTGACGACTACGCGGCCCTTCTCGACGAGCTCGACGAACAGGAAGCGCGGATGAACGGGCTACTGGGACAGATGAACCCCGACCAGCTCGACACGCTCTTTCGCGACCTCTCCGTCGATGCGGGACCCGATTCCGGAACGCCCGGCTCCGCCGACCCCTGACGGCTTTCTACCGTCGACACGACGCGACGAGGCCTTCGGCGAACCCCACGCCGTACGCGACGTACTGCACGATGAGGAGCAGCGGTGCGAGAAGTGCGAGTGGCGTCCGTCGCTCGCGGGCGACGGCGCGCGCCACGGACACCGCGACTGGGAGGAAAGCGAGGAGCGCGAGCGGGACGTAGCGCGGTCCGCAGCGGAGATCGCGGAGCGCGGCCGCACCACCGCCGAGGAGCGCGAGCGTCGGGAGCGGCGAGTACCACCGGACGAGTCGGCGGTGGCGACACTGGATCCGCGCCATCGCGTCGCCGTAGCTGCGGCTCTTGTGCGCGAACGCCCGGAGCGTCGGCGAGAGATGGTGACGAACGACGATCGTGGGGTCGTAGCAGAACCGATAGCCGTCGCGGGCGAGACGGTAGTGGAACTCGGCGTCCTCGCCGACGTTGACGGTGTCGTCGTAGCGATACTCGTCGAAGATGGCGCGGCGATAGCAGACGTTGCAGGCAGCGACCGAGCGCACGAGACGAACGTCGTCGATGGCGCGCGACTGCGGGCTGCCGCCGGAGCCGAACGCGGTGCGCTGAAAGCTCCCCACGACGCAGGCGAACACCGGGTCGTCCTCGAAGGCGACGTTCGGGCCGCCGACGCCGGCGATATCGGGGTCGTCCGCGTACGCGTCGAGGCGCGCGACGTGGTCGACGAGCCACGTCGGCGGCACGCGACAGTCCGAGTCGGTGAACGCGACGTAGTCGCTCTTGGTCGCCTCGATCCCGCGGTTCCGACACGCGCCGATCCCCGCGCCGTCCGCGACGACGAGGCGGGCGTCGAACCCGGCAACGACGTCGCACGTCGCGTCTGTTGAGCCGCCGTCGACGACGACAACCTCGTACCGGTCGTCGGGGTAGGTCTGTCGGTCGAGCGACGCGAGCGTCTCCGCGACGGTGTCGGCCGAGTCGTACGTCACGACGATCACGCTCACGGTCGGGTCGGCCGACGCCGGGTCGCGTTCCGTCATCACCTGACGCTACGTCGCTTGCCGGAATAACTGTGCGGGGGCCACCAGACTCACGACGCATGTCGACTGTATCGACGAGCGCGCTCGGGGCAGATCCCGCCGCCGGACAGCGATCGGTCACACAGTACCGGTCGTCTCAGGGTGTATAGCCGATATGTGGCGATATACTCGCTCCGTCGGCGCGAGGGGACGTTTGTGTCGCGCCCCTCGCAGACACGTCTATATCGACGGCCGTCGAATAGATGGTGATGAACGGAGACAGCGAACCGACTGACGAACTCACCAGGCGCGATTGGCTGAAGCTCGCCGGCGTCGCGTCCGTTACCCCGCTCGTTGGCCCCGCGACGGGGGCGCGAGCGCCATGGACGTCGGATCGGTCGCGTACGGCTACGGTGGCGGTGCAGTCCGCGTCGCACCGGCGTTCCTTGGCGGGCTCGGGCACGCGGCGGCGGCCGTCTCGCTCCCCACCCCGGTCGCGCACTGGACGCTCGACGAGGATGGCGGACGGGCCATTCGCGACGCCGCCGGTACCGCGGTCGGATAAGCTAATGTGGCCCTCGCCCGACGGATGAGATATGCAGACAGTCGTCCTCGCCGCGGGTCGCGGCACTCGGATGCGGCCGTTGACCGACCGCCGACTGAAGCCGATGCTCCCCGTCGCGGGTCGACCGCTCGTCGCACACACCGTCGAGGCCGCCGCCGAGGCGGGCGCGTCGCGCGTCGTCCTCGTCGTCCAACCCGACGACGACTCCGTGAGCGACTACTTCGGCGACGAGCACGCGGGCGTCGAACTGGCGTACGCGACACAGACCGAGCAGCGCGGTACCGCGGACGCCGTGCGCGCGGCCGCCCCGAAGCTTGCTGATGCGCCGTTCGTCGTGCTGAACGGCGACGCGCTCTACGACCACGATTCGCTCGCGGCACTCTACGAGCGCGCGCCCGCCGTCGGCGCGTTTCGAGTGGCCGATCCGACGCAGTACGGTGTCCTCCTCACCGACGAGGCGGGCGAGCGCGTCACGGGCGTCGTCGAGAAGCCCGCCGATCCGCCGAGCGATCTCGTGAACACGGGCGCGTACGCCCTGCCGGCCGAGGCGAAGCGGTGGCTCGACGTCGGCGAATCCGAGCGTGGCGAGCTCGAGTTCACGGACGTCCTCGCGCAGGCCTGCGAGGCGTTTCCCGTGAGCCCGGTCGCCTTCGAGCGGTGGCTCGACGTCGGGCGGCCGTGGGAGCTGCTTGAAGCGAACGAGTGGAAGCTCGACGAACTCGATGGCCGCGTGGACGGCGACGTCCACGCCGACGCCGACCTCGCAGGTGACGTGGTCGTGGAGGCCGGCGCGACAGTCCGCTCGGGCGTCGTGATCGAGGGGCCCGCCTACATCGACGCGGGCGCGACCGTCGGGCCGAACGCCTACGTTTGCGGTGCGACGTACGTCGGCCCCGAGGCGAAGGTCGGGCACGCCGTCGAGGTGAAGAACAGCGTCCTGATGGCGGACGCGCACGCCGGCCACCTCGCGTACGTCGGCGACAGCGTGCTCGGGCGCGCGACGAACCTCGGGGCGGGCACGAAGGTCGCGAACCTCCGCCACGACGGGAACGCGGTCAAAATGCTCGTCAAGGGTGACGTCGTCTCGACCGGCCGGCGGAAGCTCGGCGTCGTGCTCGGCGACGGCGCGAAGACGGGGATCAACACGAGCCTGAACGCGGGCGTGAAACTCCCGACCGAGGGCGCGACCCGGCCCGGCGAGACGGTGCTGTTCGATCCCGAGAGCGAGAAGGGTCGCCGCGAACGCGGCGCGCGCGGCGATGAGTGAGGGCGACGGCGGGGGCGGACGGGTGGGTGGGAGCGGCCGAGATAGGGGGGTCGGACGAGATGGTGGGAGCGGGGGAGAGAGCCGGGACGGCCCAGACGGCGCGCCCGCGCCCCATCCTCGGGGTCGTCACTCCCCCGGCGACGCGCTGCGCGCCCTGCGCACCGCGCTCGGGGCGTCGCCGGTCGTCGGAAACGTCGCGTGGCGACTCGGCGAGGTGCTCCACCACATGCACACGGAGACCCAATCCGGCACCGTCGACCCCGACCGGATCACGGGCCGCTACGACGGTCCGGACGCCCCGACGTACCCGCGCGGGGGGCCGGAGAGGGACCCGCTCGATCCGGAGCCCGCGCCGGGCGTCACGAACCCGGTGCTGACGGTCGCGGACGTGACGGACGTCGAGGGCGCACACTGCGTCGCCGATCCGTTCCTGCTCCCCCAGGGGGACACCTGGCACCTGTTCTTCGAGGTGTACGCCCACTACCGCCGCCCGACGGCCGTCATCGCGCACGCGACGAGCCCCGACGGGGCCGACTGGACGTACGACGGCGTCGTCCTCGAAACCCAACACCACCTCTCCTACCCGTACGTCTTCCGGTGGGACGGCACGCACTACATGGTCCCCGACGCGTGGTCGAAGGACCCCGCGGCCCCCGCGCCCGTGATGCTCTACCGGGCGCGCGACTTCCCGCGCGAGTGGGAACCCGTCGCCGAGATCATCAGCCCGCCCGCGGGCGCGGACCGCCACGACTGCACGCTCGTCCGGTGGGAGGGACGCTGGTGGGCGCTCTGTGGCGACGGCCGCAATCTCTACGCGTACCACGCGCCGTCGCTCGACACGGCGGAGTGGACGCCACACGCCGCGAACCCCGTGGTCGAGGGCCGTCCCGCGGGCGCGCGACCAGGCGGCCGGCCGATCGTCCACGACGACCGGATCCTCGCCTTCTACCAGGACGGGACCGATCATTACGGCGGGCAGGTGCGCGCCTACGAGATCACCGAACTGACGCCTGAGACGTATCGCGATCGCGAGGCGACGCGCTCGCCGGTCGTGACGGCGAACGGGGAGCGATTCGGGTGGATCTCGGGGTTCACCCACCAGTTCGATCCGTGGGACGACGGCGAGGGGTGGTGGTGTGCGGTGGACGGCAACCCGGGGCTCGGCTGGCAGGTGACGGGGGATCACCACTGGGCGATCGGGATGTACCGGGCTTAGGCGAGTCCGGTACCGGCGTCGCCGAGGACGCGCAGTCGCCCCCCGTTTGCGACGCCCGACGCGACGCTCACGTCGGCCCGAGAGCCGTAGTACCACGAGCGCGAGTCGCTCGCGCCGGGCCCGGTGACGCGGACGACGTTCTCGGTGACGGTCCCCCGGGTCGTGCCGGGTGCGACGAGGTGTTTGTTCGCGAAGCCGCTCGCGAGCTCGTAGACAGATGGGACTCGTCCGGCGTCGACGACGACGTCCCCGACGTGTGTGACGCCCGGTCCGGCGAGGCGGACGAGCGCTGCCGGGACGCTCGGCTGTGACTCGGGCTCCCAGTGGAGGCGGCCCGCGTGGAGCCGGCCGTCCGTCTGCTCGACGAGCGTCCCCGCGGTGCCACCGACGGACACGTCCTCGATCGTAAGTTCGCCGCCGGCCTGCCGCAGGATGGTCGTCGGCGCGCCGCTCGCGTTCGCGTTCGGGTACGCGATGACGGTCCCAAAGTGGTTCGCGGGCCCGTAGCCGGAGCGCCAGTCGAGCAGCGCGCCGGCCGCGCCCGCGTCGCAGTCGTCCGCGCGGAGGAAGTCGTAGCGACACTGGAAGGGCCCGACGCCCGCCTCGACGCGGAGAACGCTGTTCCCCCACTGGCGACAGTAGAGCCGGCCGACGTGGACGTCCGCGGGGTCGTCCGCGGGATCGTCGGTCGCATCGACGTAGTGGATCGCGACGCCGGTGGTCTTGCGGACGCCCGGCCCGCGCAACTCGAAGCCGTCGAGCGCGACGCGCTGGACGGACTCGGCGCGATCGAAGCGCACGCCGTCCGTTTCGGCCGTCCGGATGTGGAGGACGGAGACGCCCATACCGAATCCGTAGACCCCCGTGTTCGGATAGGGGCGGATCGGTCCGACCTCCGTGACCGTCGTCGGCGGGAGGTAGACGCTCCCGCCGCCGATCGCGCCCACGGCATCGAGGGCGTCCTGTACAGGCGTGCTCGACGCCGCGGGGTCGAACGCCGCACTGCCGATGCCCGCGGCCATCGCGACGACGTGTCCGTCGCGCAGCGCCGCGAACGCGCCGTCGTCGATCGGCGCGCCCTCAGCCATGGATTCGTCCCCACCGTCGGCGTCGGTTCCGGTGCCGTCCACGCCGAATAGCGACGCACACCCGGCAGTCGAGCCCACGAGCGCAGCGGCGAGCGAGGCGCGGAGGACGGAGCGCCGTCGGGGGCCGCCGGCGTCGGTTCGTTCGGGACACACTACCGCCTACGTCTCCGCCCGCGCCGATAACCCTTCGCCCCGGACGGCGCGCCGGAGTCGCTCGGCTGTCTCGGTGAGTTCCCAGCGGACGACCGAGAGGGGCCGCCCGCCGTCGATCCGCGGGATCAGCGCGGGATCGGTTTGCCGCCCGACGAGGCCTTCACCGGCCGTCGCGTAGTCGTGTGACGCGCGGACGGCGTCGACGGCCGCGGGCGAGTGATCGCCGTACGGGTAGCAAAAGCGCGTCACGTCGCACCCGAAGCGCGCTTCGAGTGCGTCCCGCGCCCCGCTGACCTCCTCGTGGATTGCGTCCGGGTCGAGGCGATCGAGGTGGGCGTGCGTGCGCGTGTGATTCCCGACAGTGACGAGGTCGTCGGCGAGGAGCCCGTCGATCTCCTCGGCATCGAGATACGGGACGCCGTGTCCGCTCCGGCCGCCGATCCGATCGGCGATGACGAACACCGTCGCGGGCGCGTCGAACTCGCGGAGAATCGGGAGCGCGTCCGCACGGAAGTTCCGATAGCCGTCGTCGAAGGTGAGCGCGACGCGCGGCGACGTCCCCGCCTCGAGCACCGTGGGGAGGTCGACGAAATCGTAGCGCGTATCGAGCCACGCGAGTTGGTCGCGGAACGCCGCCGTGCTGAACCGCCGGCCGTCGGTGTTCCCCTCGCGCCCACCCACCGAGTGATACATCAACACGGCGTTGCGCGTCGCGGGCGTACAGACCTTCGCCCGCGCGTCCGCCTTCGCACACCCCCGCCACGCGACCCGTTTCGCCGCCGCGAGTACGTCCCCGAACATAGGTCCCGAACGCTCCCACCCGATTAATCGTTTTCTCCCGGTCGCCGGAAACGTTAACCCTCGTCTGAGCGACTTACGGATATGTTTGGGGACGACTCGTCGGCCGACTACCGCGCGCTCGCCGTCGCCGCCGAACACCCGAGCCACGTCCATCAGGTCCGGACGCCGTTCAACCACCGCTCGCTCGACGCGCTCTGCGAGGCCGGTGTCGACCTCGATGTCGTCTCACCCTCGCCGATCGCACCGCCCGTCGGGCCGTACTCGGAGTACAAACACGTCCCGCGGACCGAACGCTGGGGGCGCTATCGCGTCCACTACCCGCGCTACCTTTACGCGCTCCCGAAGTCGCGCTTCTACCACGTCTCGGGGAACTCGATGCGCCGTCGGCTCGCGACATTCGTCCCGGAGACCTTCGAGACGCCCCACGACGTCGTCCACACCTGCGGCGTCTATCTCGACGGCTACGGCGCGCTCGACTACTGTCGCGAACACGACGTCCCGCTCGTCGCGATGACGCACGCCGGCGACCTGCGCAACTACGACGCGTTCAGCGACGCGGTACAGGCGAGGATCCGCGAGACGATCGACTACGCGAGCACGGTGCTCACCGTGAGTGACGAACTCGCTGGCGTCGCGCGGCGCTTCGCGCCCGCCTCGAAAGTGGAGACCGTCCCCATCGGCGAGGACCCCGCGAAGTTCCCGACCGACCGGCGCGACGCGATCCGTACCGAACTCGGCCTCGACCCCGACACGCGAGTCCTCCTGTTCGTCGGGCGCTTCGAGGACGCGAAGGGCGTCCGTGAGCTCGTCACGGCGCTGAACCAACTGGAGCGGGACGATGTCTATCTCGCCGCGATCGGCCACGACGGCGACCTGCGCTGGTGGTTCGTGGACGAACTCGGTGAGATGCACCACGGGACGCACGCCTTCTGGCGGCTGGACCCCGTCGCGGTGCGCCGCTGGCACGTCGCTGCGGACCTCCTCGTCCACCCGAGCCACACCGAGGCCCGGCCGACGGTGATGTACGAGGCGATGGCGGCGAAGACACCGATCCTCGGCACGACGGTCGGCGGCGTCCCCGAGATGGTCGCGGACGGCGAGACGGGCATCCTCGTCCCGCCGCGCGACGCGGACGCGCTCCACGACGCCCTCGACGCTCTGCTCGACTCGCCCGACGGCCTGCGCGCGATGGGCGCGCGCGGCCACGAGCGCCTCCTCGCCAACGACTGGACGTGGGAACGACACGCCGAGCGCCTCCGCGAGGTCCACCGCGAGGCGATCGATGGATGAACGACGGGACGGACGCGGCGACGGACGAGGCCGGCACCGACGCGGCACCGACGCGCGACGCGGCGACCACGCCGACGGATGCACAGACAGCCAGCGGCGAGACGCCGCGCGTCAGCGTCGTGATCCCTGCCTACCGGCGCGCGGACGTCCTGCCGCGCGCGATCGACAGCGCGCTCGCGCAGACGATGGGCGACCTCGAAGTGATCGTCGTGGACGACGGCTCCCCGGACGACACCGAGGCGGTCGTCCGCGCATACGACGATCCGCGGGTCCGCTCCGTCGCCCACGAGACGAACCGGGGCGTGAGTGCTGCGCGCAACACTGGGATTGACGCCGCCCGCGGCGACTACGTCGCGTTTCTCGACTCCGACGACGAGTGGCTTCCGCGGAAACTCGAACGCCAACTCGCCACGCTCGACGAGCGCGGCGAGGGCTGGATCGGCGTCTACTGCGACTACGCGACCGTCGGGGGCGGCCTCGGCGCGCGCCTCGCCGCGCTCGTCTCCGCACGCGTCTTCCGCGCCGACGCACCCCGTGAGGGCGGGCGCGAACTTGCCGCATCACTCCTCTCGATGCGCGTCTTCATGGGGCCCGGCTCGACACTGCTCGTCGCGCGCGATGTGCTTCGCGGGATCGCCTTCGACGAGGGGCTCGCCATCTACGAGGACTGGGACCTCGTGTTGCGCCTCCTCGCGCGGGGGAACCTCGCGTTCGTCGACGAACCGCTCGCGGTCGTCCACGACACCGGCGACGCACCCGCGGACGCCTACGCCCGCAACGACCGGCGGTATCTGGAGCGAAACGCCGACCTCGTCGCCGACCTCGAAGCGCGCGGCATCGACGTCCGACGCATCCACCGCATGGGGCTCGTCGGACACTACCTCGGCGAGGGACGCTTTCGCGACGCCCTCGCATATCTCGATCCGAGCGTCCTCGCCCGCCCCGGCGACCTCCTGCGCCTCGCGTGGTGGACGTGCGGCGCGCTGTGGGCGACGCGCCGGCCGTAATCCATCGACGCGCCCTGCATCACCGACGCGTCGGGTGCGAGCGACTAAGTAGCGTCCCGCCGTCCTCTCCGTCGACTAAGCCGTGTCCGACTACCCACCGGTTTCCGTTGTGATCCCGTACAGCGAACGCTACACCCCGGAGTGGATGCTCGCGGAGGCGACGGACTCCGTCGACGCGCAGGTTGTCGAAACGGAGACGCTCGTCATCGAGGGGGCGGACGGCCCGGCCGCGGCGCGCAACCGAGGCCTCGAACGCGCCACGCATCGCCACGTCGCGTTCCTCGACGCCGACGACACGTGGCACGACGACAAGCTCGAGCGCCAACTCGACGCGATGGCCGCGGCGGACGTCGGTCTCTGTGTCGAGGGCGAGCCCCGCACGATGGACGACTTCGTCTACGACGTCTTCGTCGGTGATCTCACCTCTCTCATGTCCTCTGTCCTCGTCGACACCGAGCGCGTCGCGGCGCGCTTCGACGCCGACCTCGAACGCGGCGAGGACCTCCTCTATATTTTGGAGGCCGCGACGGCGGCCGGCGTCTGCCTGCGTCCCGATCTGTTCACGCGTCGTCACCACCCCGAAAGCGTCACCGCGAGCGGGATGGACGTCGAGGCCTCTCTCGCCCACTCGAAGCGCTTCGCCTACCGCGTGAGCGAGCGCGTCCCCGAGGCCCACCCCTACGTGTCGATCTACTACACCCAACTGTACACGGATATCGGACGCTCGCACGCCGCTGCGGGCGACGACGCGCGCGCTCGTGACTACTACCTCCGCGCGCTCCGGATCAACCCCCACCCGTACACGCTCGCGGCGCTCGCTCGGACGTACCTCCCCGGTTAGCCCGGTCGACCGGCCGTCGGAACGGTGCCGTTGCCGAACAGCGCGCTCCCTTCGCGCGTTTCGAGGACGCGGACGCCGTCGCTACTGAAGACGACGTCGTGGGTCGCGACGGCGTGCTGATAGCGCTCCTCCGAAACCGTGTACCACTGGAGCTGCGCGGAGATCGCCACGTCTCTCTCGGCGGTCGGAACGAAGTGGCGCGTCCACGCGTCGCGGACGACGATGTGTTCGGCGGAAGTGGTGACGCCGTGCGGGGTGACGCGCAGTGCGCCCGCACGCGCCTGGGGGCCGGGGACGGACGCGAGCGCGCGCCGTGTCGCGATGTCCGAGGCCGCGGGCTCGTCCACTCGCAGGAGGTAGTCCGCGACGTCGCCGATCGCCGCGTACTCGCTGTCGCTCATCGCCACCTGTGCGGTGCGCTGCTCGACGTAGACGGGCGGACCGTCGAGGTCGTCCGCACTCGATCTGGTGAACGCGCCCGCGGTGCCGAACGCCGCGACGAGGACGACCGTGGCGACGAGGACGACACGATAGCGCGCGCTGCCGCGTAACAGACGCGCGAGCCCGAGACCGAAGGGGAGGACGGCGAGCAGGACGACGACGAACTGGAGGCGTTCACCCTGCGGGAGCGTCACCGGGAGCGGGAGGAGGACGACGGCGAGGACGAACGCGGCGGCGAGGACGCTCGCCCCGTTGGCGTACGACTCGACGCGGTCGAGGAACTCGTAGCCGCCGAGGAGAAGGAGCCCGGTGGCGAGCGTCGCGTAGACGCCGACCGGCGTGGCCAGCCACGCGAGCGCGCGCCCGATCGAGTCGTCGGGAAGCGTCACGCCGTAGCTGAAGACGACCGACGACGCCGCGTTCACGGTGTCGCCGAGCACCTGCGCGGCGATGGAGACGATGGCGTAGAGCATCAGGCTCGGCGAGTAGACGAGGTAGGCGAAGAGACAGCAGAGACCGAGGACGATCGGGAACGTCCACCGGAGGCGCGCCCATCCCCACGATTCCGTCGCGAGGGCGTCCCATCCGAGGCGGCCCGCGAGGACGCCGCGGAGGAGGGCGACGCCCGCGACGGCGAAGAGGACGCCGACGAGCAGGACGTACGTGAGGTGGTGTGCGAGGACGAGCACCGCGACGAGGACGACTGCGTAGACAGCGTGTTCGCGCCGCCGCGCGGTGTGGCGGGCGGCGCGGCGCGCGAGGACGGCGTAGAAGCCGACGGCGAGGAGCGCGAGCGCGAACGACTGCGGGAAGAAGTAGAGCGCGTCGTACGCCGGGAGATCGAGGATCGTGAACGCCGCGGCGACGCAGAGCGCGGTGCGACGATCGTCGAGCAGGCGGACGCCGACGAGGTACGTCACGGGGACGAGCGCCGCGTACGTGAGGACGCCGGTGAGGACGATCGCTTCGTACGGTGCGAAGCCAGTGACGAACGTGATCGCGCCGGTGAACACGTGGAAGACGGGGAAGAGGTCGTAGCCGTAGGGGAGCAACGCGCTTTGCCCCGTCGCGAGCAGACGATTGAGCGCGTCGACGTGCGCGAAGACGTCCGTCCCGCCGAAGTAGAACCCGGTCGTGAGGTATTTCGCGACGACGGGAACGGCGAAGACGGCCGTGAGCGCGAGCAGCGTTGATCCGGCTTCGGGATCGCCGGCGAGTTGGTCGGCGACGAGCGCGTACGCGACGAGAAGGAACGCCGTGACGGGGAGGAGGCGCGCGCCGAGTTCGATCGTGGCGGCGATCGCTCCCAACCCACAGAGGACGACGAGTTTCGACGCGACGGAGGCGGAAAGGAGCGCGTCCCGATTGCCGGGGTCGCCCCGCGTCGCGGCGTAGGCGGCGAGCGCGATTCCAGCACCGACGAGCGCATACGTCGATCTGATGGCCGTCGGCGGCTTCAGCACGCCCGTCGCGGCGAGCGCGAGTAGGAGACCGCCAACCCCGCAGCACGCGAGGACGGCGAGCGCCAGCACGGCGCGACGGCGCGTCAGCATACCACGACCCACCGCGGGCGGGCGCAAAACCCTGCCGGTGGTCGCCGATCGGTGCGACGCCGCACTCGCCCTCGTCGGCGCGTCGGGAAGCCTTAGGGTCCGGGGTTCCGTCACCCCGGCATGGAGCGACGGAGCTACTTCGGGACGAGCGGGATCCGTGGGCGCGTCGGCGACGACGTCACGGCCGACCTCGCGCTACACGTCGGGCGCGCGCTCGCGGCCAAGGCGGAGACGGTCGTCGTCGGGCGCGACCCGCGGCCGAGCGGGACGATGCTGGTAGACGCGCTCGCCGCCGGCCTCGCCGAGTGCGGTTGCGATGTCGTCGACATCGGGCCGGCCGCGACGCCCACGGTCGCGCGGGCCGTCGCGTGGCGCGACGCGGACGCCGGCGTCGCCGTCACGGCCTCGCACAACCCACCCGCGTACAACGGGCTGAAATGCTGGCAACCTTCGGGACAAGCCTTCGACGGCGCGATGCAGGACGAGATCGTCGAGCGCCTCGTCGCCGAGTCGGACGACCTCGCCGCGTGGGACGAGACGGGTGCGCGCCGCGAGTGGGTGAGCGCGCGCGAGCGCCACGCCGAGGCCATTACGTCGTCCGTCGACGTCGACCCCGAGGACGCCCCGAACGTCGTCGTCGACCTCGGCAACGGCGCGGGCGGCGTGAGCGTTGACGCGCTCACCGCGCTCGGCTGCGACGTCGAGACGCTGAACGCCCAGCCGGACGGGCGCTTCCCCGGCCGGCCGAGCGAGCCCACGGCGGCGAACTGCGAGTCGCTCTGCGACCTCGTCGCGGCGACGGACGCCGACCTCGGGCTCGCGCACGACGGCGACGCCGACCGAATGATGGCCGTCACGGGTGACGGGACGTTCGTCTCCGGCGACGCCCTGCTCGCCGTCTTCGCTACGGCGCTCGCCGACGCGGGCGACCGAGTCGCCGTCCCCGTCGACACCAGCATGCTCGTCGCCGACGCGCTCGCCGACGTGGGTGCGGATGTCGTCTACACCGAGGTCGGCGACGTGTACGTGGCCGAGCGCGCCGTCGCCGACGACGTGGCCTTCGGCGGCGAACCGAGCGGCGCGTGGATCTTCCCCGACGACACCCTCTGCCCGGACGGGCCGCTCGCCGCCGCGAATCTCGTCGAACTCGTCGCGAACGGCCCCGGGCTCGCCGAGCGCATCGACGCCTTCCCGTCGTACCCGATCCGGCGGACGAGCCGCGACGTCGCGGATAAGACGGCGGTCATGGAGCATCTCCACGACACCGTACGCGACGCGTACGACGACGTCGACACGCTCGACGGCGTTCGCGTCGATCTCGGCGACGCGTGGTTCCTCCTCCGGCCGAGCGGAACGGAGCCGATCATTCGCGTCACCGCTGAAGCCCGCGACGCCGAGCGCGCGGACGAGGTCTTCGCGGAGGCACGAGGGCTCCTCGACGAGGCGGCCTAGCGCTCATCGGCGACGCGCGCGTTCGGTGCCACGTCATCCGTGTCGCCAGCCGTGCCGTCAGCGCCGGCCGCGTCGTCGGTGCGGAACAGCCCGAACATGACAGCGTCGGACGCGGCGACAACCGGCCCCGTGAGGAGCGTCGAGGCCGCACTCGCGACCCGCAGTGCCGGCTGGAGAGCGGTCGGGTCGGTCAGGGAGGTGGCGGGCACCATCGAGAGGACGACGGCACCGCCGACCGCGAGGCCGACGAGCGAGACGACGAGCCAGACGCCGAAGACGGTCCATGTGTGCCCTTCAGTCAGATCGAAGCTCCGGCTCAGCGCCGCTATCGGGCCGCT
This sequence comes from Halarchaeum salinum, assembly GCF_039520965.1. Taxonomy (NCBI): domain Archaea; kingdom Methanobacteriati; phylum Methanobacteriota; class Halobacteria; order Halobacteriales; family Halobacteriaceae; genus Halarchaeum; species Halarchaeum salinum. The sequence goes on along the minus strand of NZ_BAAABL010000067.1, from coordinate 26,597 downwards.
GTCTTCGAGCATCACTGTCGCGGCGACGAGCCGGAGACGGAGCGTGAGGTAGATCCCCGGGAGAACGAGGAAGAGGTAGCCGATCACGACTCCGATCCCGGCGACGATGCCCGCGACGAGGACCAAGAGGAGGCGAACGCCGAGCGAGTTCGACGCGTCGCTGCCGTCGAGACCGAGCGTGCGGGCCGCGAGTACGATCGCGAGGCCGAGGACGATGATGGAGCCGAAATTGCCGAGCGTGCTCGACAACGCGGTAACGAGTGCGAGCACGACGTAGATGGCGACGATACCGGGCGAGTCGCGGAGGACGCCGAGCGCTGCACGGAGGATGTCGAGCGCGCCCGCGTCGTCGTCGGGGAGGGAGGCGGTCGAGGACATGACGGCCCTACCGGGCGGCGCGACAAAGCCGCTGTGGCTATCCGAGCAGGTCGTCGAGGCCGTCGGCGAGCGATGTCTCCGCCTCGAACCCCAGTTCTTCGGCCGCCTTCGAGACGGCCGCCACGCTCGCGCGGATGTCGCCCGTGCGGGCGTCGCCGTACACGATGTCGGCGTCTGGCGCAACCCGATCGCGGATCAGTGCGGCGAGTTCACGGATCTCGACGGCGCGCCCCGTTCCGGCGTTGTACGCCGTCCCGGTGCGTTCGGTCGTCGCGGCGGCGAGGTTCGCGCGGACGATGTCCGAGACGTGAACGAAGTCCCGCGTCTGCGTGCCGTCGCCCTGCACCGTGATCGGGCCGCCCGCCCGCGCCTGCTCGACGAATTTCGTGATGACGCCGCTGTACGGGCCGCCGCGCTGCCCGGGCCCGTAGACGTTGAAGTAGCGCAGCGCGACCGTCTCGACGCCGTAGAGGTCCGCATATAGCCGACAGTAGTGGTCAGCGGCGAGCTTCTCCAGCCCGTAGGGCGAGCTCGGCTCCTTCGGGGTGGACTCGTCGATCGGCACCGTCTCGGGCGCGCCGTAGATCGCCGCGCTGGAGGCGAAGACGACGCGCGCGTCCGCCTCGCGGGCGGTCTCAAGCACGCCGAGCGTCGCGTCGACGTTCACCGCGTGCGTCGTCTCCGGCTCGTCGACGGAGCGCTCCACGCTGACGATCGCGGCCTCGTGGAAGACAACGTCGACGCCGCGCATCGCCTCCTCGACGACCGAATCGTCGCGGACGTCGCCGTCGATGACCGTCGCGTCGTCGGGGACGCGTTCACGCGCGCCAGTAGAGAAATCGTCGAGGACGCGGACCGTCGCGCCGCGCTCGCAGAGCGTCCGCGCGAGGTGGCCACCGATGAACCCCGCGCCGCCGGTCACGAGCGCCGTCGCCTCGGACAGTGGTATCATACAGCACGTTCGCCGCCGGCGGGCAAATCCTTATCGACGCCGTCGATCCGGACGCGCCCCCTCGACGTGCCCCGCACGCCATACGTGGTAGCAGAAGACGGCCCCGAGGAGCGCGCCGACGGCGAGCTGGACCGCGAACGCCCGGGAGAACTGCGCGCCGAGCGCGGCGGCGATGAGTTCGCCGAGGTTCCGCGGCTCCACGTACGGCGGCGGCGTCAGCGGCCACAGGAGGAAGCCGAGTTCGCCGTAGTCGCCGGCGAGGAACGGCCCGACGGCGTCGAGCGCGAGGTGCGAGAGGACGCCGAACCCGAACGCGAAGCCGGCTTCCCGGCGCGCGCGACGCCGACAGACGACGGCGACGACCAGGAGGAGGGGGAGGACGAAGACGAGCGAGTGGGCGAGCGAGCGCCCGGAGGGGAGGACGCCGACTACCCACGCGAGCGGCTTATCAATTAGGTCGGGGAGCTGCGTGCCGACCACGAGTGCGCCGAGCGTGAGCCGATCCGCGCGCCACCACGCCCGCGGACGGACGACGAGGTAGGCGACGTACGCGAGTCCGAGATGTGCCCACGGCCACATATACGGTCCACTACGACAGCCGCCGACATAACGCGTGTCATTGTCGACATGACGCGTGGTATCGTCGACAGAACGCGTGCCATCGGGTATTAAGCCGTCCGCGGCCGTCGTCTCGATCATGCCGACGCTGCGACAGCGCCGCCTCGTTCGTCAACACGCCGCGCTGACGCTCGCCGCGCTGCTCGCGCTCGCGCTCGGCGACGCCCTCACGCTCCCCGTGGCGGTCGTCGCGTCGCTACTCGCGCTCCTCCTCGCTGCCGAATTCACCGCGCCCGTGTACGCCCGGCCACCGTGGCGCGCGCGTCTCCGCTGGGTCCTCCTGCTCGGCGCGCTCCTCGTCGTCATCCTCGGCGTGACGCACGTCGCGGCGGTCGTCCGAACGCTCGATCCGGCACTCGCCTACTCGTAGCGGTACGTCAGCCGGACGCCATCGCCCCCCTCGTTCGCGGCGTCGACGATCATCGGCCTGTCGTGGGCTCGAGCAAGCCCAACCGCGAGTAGCGACGCGATCGGCGCGTCCACCGCGGTCGGGTCGCCCACCGCGTCCGTCACGACGACGGCCGCAACTCCATCTGTCTCGACCGGCCGGACGTCCATCGCGAGCTCGAAGCGGCCGGTCGCGACGTCGGCGAGGCGCGCCGTGACGGTGTCGGGAGCCGTCGCCCCATCGAGCGGATCGCGATCGAGCGACGCGAGCAGGTGCGCGCCGACGGGATCGAGTGGTACATCTTCGATGTGGAGGCGGACGCCGTCGGTCGTCGGGACGTACCGTCGCGTCGCGTCCTCGTCGATGTGCGCCTCGATGTCGGCGCTCCGCGCTGCCTGTATCGCGGCCGGAACCGAGCGCGGGGTCGCGTCGCCGGCCGTGAGCACGATGTCGAGGACGCCCGCGACGATCGCGACGCCGCCGATCGCGAGCACGTCCGTTCGCCACCCGCCCGTCGGCGGCCGGAACGCCGGCAGGTCGAGCGCGACGGTGAGACAGCAGACGCCGATTAGCGCCGCGAGCGCGCCGCGCCGATACCGGCCGCTCACCGCCCATCTCCCCCGCGCCCGCGTTCGTTCGTGTTCCGTCGCCGGGTCACGCCTCGACGCAACGGCGGCCGACGATTTAGCTGTTTGTAGGTGCGACCGGCGGATTTTTGCTCGCCGGCGTCGACATCTCCGGATATGCCAGCGCGACGCGTGCGAGCAGCCGACTCTGATCTCCTCGCGGTCCTCGTCGCGACGCTCGTTCTCGTCGCGCTCGCCTTCGTCCCTGCGCTCGCGCCGCTCCGTCCCCTCGCGCTCCCAGCCCTTCTCGTTGCGCCCGGCTACGCGTTCGTCGCGGCGTGCTACCCGAGTCGCGCTCCCGCCGATGAATCCACGCCCGAGGGGCCGGACGATCCGCGCCTGTCGACGCTCGGCCGACTCGCCCTCTCGCTCGCCGGCAGCGTCGCCGTCGTCGCTGCGGTCGGCCTCCCGCTGGCGCTTCTCGGTCGCTTCGCCGCCCGCCCGGTCGTCGCGGGCATCGGCGCGCTCGTCGCCGCCCTCCTCGTCGTCGCCTGGGCCCGCCGCCGTCGCCAGGTGAACGCGTTCGGCGTCGATCCTGCCGCCGCGCGCTCGCGTGTCGCATCTTGGAGCCACGGAACCAGCACCGACGCCGTACTCACCGTTGCGTGCGTCGTCGCGCTCGTCGTGACCGGTGGTGTCGTCTACGCCGACACGACCGCCACGAACGCCGATCCGGCGAGCGCAGCGCTCCTCGGGCCCGTGAACGACAGCGCGAGTACCGATACGGGGACGCTCACTGTTGGGACGACGACCACGTATCGCGTCGCGGTTTCGAGCCCCGGGACGCGATCCGTGAACGCCACCGTCGTTCCGGTCGTCGAGACGTACGGGCCGAACGCGACCAACGGCACGACGCTCCCGGCACCGACCGAACGGCGTGTCCTGACGGGGCAGACACGGATCGTCGATGCGAACGCGACCGCGGCGATTGACGTACCCGTCCGGCCGACCGAGCGCGCGCCGAACGCACGCCTCGTCTTCCTCGTCTATCGCGACGACGTCCCGGCGGAGCCGACGATTGGGACCGCCGCAAGCGAACTCCACCGGTGGGTCGCCATCGACGCCGCCGATGCGGGGACCGATGTCGAAAACGCGACCGGCGACGCGCCGGACACAGGGAATGCGACCGGCGACGCACCCGCCACCGCGGCTGCGTCGCTCGCGGGGGTGCCCGCGGTATGACAGCCCCGACCACGGCCGACGTAACGCTCGAAAAAACGGTCGTCATCGAGGGATTCACCCACCCGGTCGTCCGCCTCGCCGTCCGATCGACGGCTGAAGACGCGCTCGTCACCCGGCTCGTCGATCGACTCCCCGCCGATCGGCCACTCGCCGTCACGTCCAGCGAGACTGGCCTCGTCGGGGGTCGACTCGAAGCCACCGTCGCGCTCGCGCCGGGCGGGACGGCCGCGTTCTACTACGGTCTCGGTGGCGACGCCGACAGGGACGCCCTCGATGGGGACACGTTGCCCGCCCCCGAGGTCGCACACGTTGGCGCGTTCGCCGGCACCGACCTCGACCCCGCACTCCGCTGGCGCGGGCCCGACGACGATTGGCTCGCGCTCGCACTCGTCGATCCCGCGGACGCCGATATCGTGAGTGATCCGAGCGCAATCGAGGGCCTCGTCGTCGACGGGTTCCACGCCGAGCGTGACACGACCGCGGCCCCCGCCCTCGGCGTCGTCGCTACCGGCGACCATGCCGATGCCGTCTATCGGACGATCCTCCGGGCGCACGCGCACGGCCTCGACGTCTATCTCACGGCCGACGACACTGATTCGGAGACCGTCCGCCTCGCCGCACGCCTCGGTGCGATCGTCGTTGCTCCACCAGACCCAACCGACGAGATCCCCGAACATGCCCGAGAGCGTGCGCTCGCCGCCGCAGCCCGCGCCGCCGGTCACCCTGGCATTATCCATCAACCGCCGTCGTGCCCCCGGATCGACTACGCCCGAACGCTCGACGCGTTCGCCGCGAACGGCTGGGAGGTGCGCGCCGTCCCGGAGGCGAGCGCCCGAGCCGCCGGCGGTCCGGACGTCCTCGTCGCCATCCCCGCCTATCGCGCCGAAGCGACGATTGGCACCGTAGTTCGCGAGGCGCGCCGCTACGCAGATCAGGTGCTCGTCGTGGTCGACGGCAGTGGCGACGACACCGCCGAACGCGCCCGCGAGGCCGGCGCGGCCGTAGTCGAGCACGCACGGAACCGAGGGTACGGTGGCGCGCTCAAGACCATCTTCCGCGAGGCCGCCCGCCGCGGTGCGGTGCACACGGTGACGCTCGACGCGGACGGCCAACACGATCCCGCTGACGTTCCATCGCTTGTCGCCGCCCAGCGCGACGGGCACGCTGACGTCGTCATCGGCAACCGGTTCATGGCCGGCGCGACGACCGACATGCCGTTCGTCCGCACGATCGGCCTCGGCATGGTCAATCTCCTCACGAACCTCAGTATGGGCCGCTTCCTCCCGGATGATTGGGTGCGTGACACGCAGAGCGGCTACCGGGCATACACCGTAGAGGCGGTCCGCACGCTCGCCGACGCGCGCGATATCGGCGACGGGATGTGGGCGAGCACCGACATCCTCTACGCGCTCGATCGCGAGCGCTACACGTTCGCGGAGGTGCCGACGACGATCCGTTACGACCTGGAGGGGACGAGCACCGAGGGCGCGCTCGAACACGGTCTCGGTCTCTTTCGGAACCTCGGCGGGATCCTCGAACACACCCACCCGATGGTGCTCGTCGGCCTCCCGGGCGCGATGTGCGTCCTCCTCGGCAGCTTCCTCGGTGCCCTCGACGTCCAGCGCTTCATCACGACCGGGACGGTCTCCATCGGACTCACCGTCGCGGTGAGCGCCTTCACCGTCTTCGGCGTCCTCCTATTGTTCACCGCGGTCCTCATCCACACGATCAACACGCACCCGTCGCTGCGGGAACGCGAATGACCGGGCACGACGGCGACGACCGGCACACGGCCGACGCACCGGCGTCGCTCGCGTCCCGTTCGCCCGCGCTCGGCGTCGTCACGCCCGACACCCGGCAGGTCGACTTCGCCCGCGCGGGCGTCCTCCTCACGGCCGTCGAGGCCCTGAGCGCGCTCGTCGGCTTCGCGGGAACCGTCTACTTCGCGTGGGTGCTCGGCGCGAGCGCGCTCGGCGTGTTCTTCCTCTTCGACGCCGTGTTGAGCACCGTCGCCACCGTCGTCGACTTCGGCCTCCGCGACGCCGTCGAGAAACGCGTCAGCGAGGGCGAACACCCCGGCGCGACGCTCGGTGCGGCGCTCGTCCTCAAAATCGGCCTGCTCTGTCCGTTCGTCGTGCTCGCCTACCCGCTCGCCCCCGTTATCGACGGCTACGTCGGCGCGCCGCTCACCGCCGCGCTCGTCGTCGGTGTCCTCGCCTACGAGTTCGGGCTGCTCACACTCTACGTCCTGCGCGCGGAACTCCGCGTCGCCGAGACCGCGCTCCTCTCCTTCGGACGCCTCCTCGTCTACGTCGTCGTCGCGATCACCCTCGTCCAGTTCGACTACGGCGTTCGCGCGCTCGTCTACGCCTTCGTCGTCAGCTACCTCGTGCTCTGCGTGCTCGGTGCGGCGCGCGTCTCGACGCGCCCCGCCCGCCCCGGCCGCGCGCAGTTCCGCTCGCTCGTTCGCTACGCGAAGTACAACGGCATCAGCGCGCTCGGCGGCTACGTCTACAACACGATGGACCTCCTCGTCGTGGGCTACGTCCTCGCGCCGGCGTTCGTCGCGGCCTATGAACTGGCGTGGCGCGTCACGACGATGCTCCTCCTCGTGACGAACGCCGTCTCGAACACCGTCTTCGCGCAGTTGAGCGCGTGGCACACGCGCGGCGAACACGAGCGCGCGGGCGACACCGTCGCCGAGGCCCTCACCGCCTCGCTGTTCTTCGTGATCCCGGCAGCCGTCGGCATCCTCCTCTTCGGTCACGACATACTCGGCGTCGTCTTCGGCCCCGAGTACGTCGTCGCCGCGCTCGCGTTCGTCGTCCTTGGCGCGGAGAAACTCGTCACCGCCGTGAACGTCGTCCTCGACGCCGCCGTTCGCGCCTTCGACCACCCGCATGCGGGTGCCGTCGCCACCGTCGTCTCCGCGACGCTGAACGTCACGCTCAACCTCGTGCTCGTGCCGCGCTACGGCCTCGTCGGTGCCGCCGCCGCGACCGCGAGCGCCGTCGTCGTCCACACGCTGATCGTCGCGGGCGCGCTCCGCCGTCTCGCGCCGCTCCACGCGAACACCCACGATCTCGGCTGGTGTGCCCTCGCTGCGCTCATCATGGGTAGCGTCCTGCTCGGTGCCGAACGTGTGATCGGCCCGACTACGCCAGTCGGTCTCGCCATGCTCGTCGCGGCCGGTGGCGTCGTCTATCTCGGTGTCGTCCTCATCGATCCGACGCTCCGCGCGAAGGCCCTCCGCGTCGCCCGGAGCATCGGCTAAGTCACGCCGTGACCGAAACTATCGCTAAATGATGACGTACGCAAACCATCCTTTAATTCATGTGTTTGGATATATCATGATCTGATTGAGTTGGTTCGAGAAATAAAAAGATAATGGGAGTTTCGTGGTATTGTTCAGATTAGCTGATTTTGGCAGAAGGCTTGTGCGAGCAACCATGTTTCAGCGGTTGCTGGGTCGGCGTGGCGGAAGTGGTTTGCAAACTGGTTTGTTCGTCGTTTTATCTCTTTGTAGAGTCGTTCAACGGCATTCCGATTCCCGTGTGTGACGTGTTGGAATCGGAGGCCGTGGCGGCGGAGTGCTTCTTGAAGCCACGGCGCTCCATCGACGAGAAACACAGCGTTAACGAGACGCAGGACGTCTCGTTCGCACACCAGAAATCCCTGATTTCTGGGGACGTCTTCGACGTCGTGTTTCTCGCGAAGCTCGCCAAAGAAGAGTTCTGACAGACCGCGGTTTTGCGCTGTACCAAGCTTCACATGAAGGAATTTGTTCGTGTTGGGATCGACAGCAGCATACAGCCAATATTGCTGGTCGTTGATCTGGATCACGGTTTCATCAACTGCGACGTGATCCGGGTTTTTGCCCCCGGATGGCTGTAGATCGGCCTTCTGCACCCAGTTGTGTACGGTGGATCGTGCACGGTCGACACCAAATCTATCAAGTTCAGATACGGTATTCGAAAGTGATAGTCCTGCGAGGTGGAGGCGAATACCGAGCTTCATCGCCCAGTTCGGTGTCGCTTCTCGCTCCACAAACGCTAACTCGAAGCAGTCGCTACCTCCGCTGAGGCGGCTGATTTCGGGCATAGATCACTCAGAAATTCGGCTGCCTCATCCTTCAATTCTAATCTGAGCAGTGCCGTTTCGTCCATCGTGTTTAGTTAAGCGAGTTCCACTAGACGGCGAAGGACTGCAACCACGTTTCGGCGGTCTCTGGATTGACGTGGCTGAAACTATTGCTAAACGAGGAAGTACGCCGTTTTATTTCTCGAAAGACGCGTTCGACGGCATTCCGATTTCCGTGACGAACGGTCTGAAATCGGAGGCTGGCTCGCTGGAGTCCGGCCGCTAGATGCTGGGCGTGATCAACGAGAAACACGGTGTCTTCGACGTCGTGTTTCTCACGAAGCTCTCGCAGAAACTGCTGTGTGAGTGCTGTCGTAGTTGTCGTAAACAGCCTCAAATGCAGAAATTCGTTCGTTTCTGGATTGACGGCAGCGTACAGCCAGAACTGCTGACCGTTGATCCGGATCACTGTCTCGTCGAGCGCGACGTGATCCGGGCTCGCATCGCTGGTGGGCTGTAGATCGGCCTTCTGCACCCAGTCGTGAACAGCCTTCCGCGAGCGTTCGACACCAAACTTCTCAAGTTCTGAGACGGTATTCGAAAGTGAGAGTCCGGACAGATGAAGTCGAATACCGACCTCCATCAGCTTGCTCGGTGTCCGCTCTCGCTCCACAAAATCCAAGTCGATCCAATCGCTACAACCGCTGAGGTGGGCGATCTCTGCCATAGACCAGCACAAAATCGCCGCGCCTCACTTTTCAACCTTAACTAAACACTAGCTTAACTCGAATACAAAGCACCATCCGCGGGCTCGATATCCGTCTCTCCACACAATCTATCTCGGTCCAATCGCTACGACCGCTTCGGGGGTAATTGCTGCGAGGAATCAGCTAAACACGACGGTATCCTCACAACTTTATATCATATAGAGTATTATCAAAGATTAGATGAGATCCTGTCGCTACGTGGTGGCGACTCCCCCTCGATTTGCTTGCGCCCGTTCGTGTCACTAGTATCCGGTCGCGGAACCATCCTTCCGCGGATCTGTCGCACCGGAGAGGACACCGTCATGTAACCGAGTGATCTGTGCACCGCCGAACTCACTCGGCGGGAGCACTTCTACGTCGTGTCCACGACGGGAGAGCTTTCCGAGCGTGCCATCCGCCAATCGCTCCTCGACTGCGATCGTCCCGTCTTCACGGTATCGCCAGCGCGGCGCATCCAGTGCGGCCTGCAGTGGCATCCCGTAGTCGATGAGATTCATCAACACCTGCACATGTCCCTGTGGCTGCATATAGCCACCCATGACGCCGAACGCCGCCCAATCGTCCGCAGCGAAGCGGACGAGGCCCGGGATGAGCGTGTGGAACGGGCGCTTCCCCGGTTCGAGTGTGTTCGGGTGGTCCGGGTCCAGTGTGAACGAGCTCCCCCGGTTCTGAAGGACGAGGCCAGTGTTCGGGACAACGACACCGCTTCCGAACTGCCCGAAGATCGAGTTGATGAGCGTGACTACGTTCCCCTCCTCGTCTGCGACGGTGAGGAGGACGGTGTCGCCGTCCTCAGGCGGTGCTCCCGGACCACCGATCGAGACATCGGATGCCCGCTCGTCGATCGTCGCCGCGCGTTCGGCCGCGTACGCCTTTGAGCCGAGCGCCGGGATGTCCGCGCACGTCGGGTCAGTTATGTAGTAATGGCCATCGTGGAACGCCCGCTTCAGCGCTTCCGCAAGATAGTGGATGCGCTCGGGCGACTCGTACGGATACGCACCGATGTCCAACTCCGCCGCGATGTTGAGCGCCTCGAGCGCGATTAATCCCTGATTGTTCGGCGGGAGTTCGTACACCGTCGCCCCCCGATACTCCGTCGACACTGGTTCGACGTACTCTGGCTCGAAAGCGGCGAGATCCTCGGTGGAAAGGAGTCCACCGCGCTCTCGTACCGTCCGCGAGATCCGGTTAGCGAGCGCCCCTTCGTAGAAGGCATCGGCACCATTCCGGGCGAGCGTCTGCATTGTGTCCCCAAGCGCTGGGAGTCGCACGACTTCGCCGACCCGCGGTGCACGACCGTCGATTGTGAAGGGAGTACGATCGCTTTCCCGCTCGAAGACTGAGAGTGCCCGGCCCCACGCGGCGGCGATGACCTCGGAGACGGGAAACCCCTCCGTCGCGTACTCAATCGCGGGAGCGAGAACTTGTGACAGACTCATTCGACCGCGATCCGCGACGAGTCGCTCCCAGCCACGAGCGCTCCCGGGGACAGTGACGGCGAGAGGGCCTTGCGACGGCATTTCGTCCCCAGCGGTCCGCTCTCGAACTGCCTCCCGGGTCGCCTCGGCAGGCGCGCCACCACAGCTCCGAAACGCGCCGACGTCGCCGTCAGCAGTACGATAGAGCGCGAAGACATCTCCCCCTAGCCCCGTGCTCATCGGTTCGACGACGTTCAACGTTGCAGCGGTAGCAACCGCGGCGTCGAACGCGTTTCCGCCCTCGCGGAGCAGGCTAACGCCCGCTTGTGCCGCAAGCGGTTGGCTCGTCGCTACGAGACCGTTTGACGCGTAGACGGTCGACCGACGCGATGTGAATCTGTCGAGATCCGGCTCCTGATCCATATGCTTCCAACGCAAGAAGTGAGTATAAATATGGTCCTGCTATCCCGCTAGTCACCCACAAATTATCCCGTCATCGCTCTATGGGTAATACCGAGCAGTATGACCGAAGAGATTGGCGAAAAATACTTGCCCCGTGGCGGTGAGGAACGCAGTATGGCGACGATCGCATACACGATCTGGAGCGAGGCAGGCGGGGTGGGGAAGACCACCTTCACCGTCACGCTCGCGGCCGCGCACGCCCGACACGGCCAACGCGTGCTCGTCGTAGATCTCGACCCGCAGGACGGCGGGGCGACCCACCACTTCGGGGCGACCGAGGACCGCGCGAACCCGGAAGTGGACAACCTCGTTCGCCACATGATCCAGCGGCCGAAGGGCGACTTCGACGACCTCGTGACGACGGTCGCGGACGGCATCGATCTCGTCCCGAGCCACAACATGCTGGAGTCGCTCGAACGCAACCTCCTGCGCGCCCAGCGCATGGAGGAGGATATGGGCGAGGAGTTCGTCCCCGAGCGCCAACTCCGCCGCGTGCTCGAGGAGAACGACGTGCCGGCACGCTACGACGCGATCCTCATCGACCCGCCGGCGACGGGCGGCCAACACGTCTACAACGCGGTGTACGCGGCGTCGAACCTGCTGATCCCGCTGGAGCTCTCGGCGAAGGGCCAGGAGTCCGTGGCGGGGATGCGCGACACCGTCGAAGGCATCGAGTCGGCGCTCGACGACGTGGAGATCGGCGTGCTCGCCGTCGTGCCGAACCGCGTCTCGAACACGAAGAAGCAGGCCGAGTACGAAGCGGCCCTCGAAGAGCAGGACTTCCCGGTCGCGCCCGTCGAGATCCGGGAGCGCCGCGCGATGCTGGAGGGGGCGTGGGACGAGCAGGTGACGCCGTACGCGTTCGCGATGGGGCGCGAGCGGGTGCGTGAACGCGAACTCGACACGCTCGCACAGTTCGACGAACTCGCACGGTACGTCTCCGCGCAGTTCGACGTGAACACGGACGAAGACGATATCCCCGAGGACGAACGACTATGAAACCCGGAGCAAGCGATCCATTCGCCGACGACGAAACCGAGACGGACCAGGAACCCACCGACGACGCCGACGGGCCGGCTGAAGCGGCCGAGACGGCTACTACGGACGCCACCGGAGAGGGCGACACGGGTGACGCGGCTGCGGGCAACGACGGGGCGGGCGACGTCCCGTCCGAGTTCGAGTTCCCGTACATCTACCGCCGCGATAAGGTGAAGGACGAGCGCCCGGACGTCCATCAGCTGTTCGTGCGCGACGAAACCGACACATTGGCGCGCGACGCCGAGCGCGACCTGGAGAAGTTACTCGGCGAGGACGTCTACCGTCTCGACGCGCGCGAGGCGATCTATCTCGCGGGAATGCGTCACCTCGACGACGCCGCCGACGTCCTCCGTAGCTGGGGGTACGATCGGTAAACGCGACGAGTGGACGGCAGCGTCCAGTCCGTTCGGGCTTACACGAATAGGGGTGTAAACTCCGACACCAATAGCACTATAATGGGCCTCGACTTATGCGAGGTATAGATGAGTTCGGATGGAGCTGCGTGCGACTGTAAGGTCGGGCGCGTCGCGGAGTCGTACGGGCTCGACGACGTCGGTGACGAGCTCGCCTCACTGTGGCGTGGCGAGAGCGGCGAGTCGTACAGCCTACGAGACCTCAAGGAGTACTTCAACCGGCGCGTGTTGGAGGCGGCGCTCCGCGAGGCGAACGTCGAAGTGCTCGATGGCGAGTTGGAGAACACGTATCGACTGCTCACGGACGACGACGTGAGCGCGGGGATGCGGACGCAGGCGATCGGGCAACTCGAACGCGACGGCGTCGACGTCGAGTCGGTTAGGCGGGATTTCGTCTCCCACCAGTCGATCCACACGCACCTCCGCGAGTGCCTGAACGTCGAGAAGAACCCGGAGCCGGCGGATCGCGTGGCCTCGACGCGGAACACGGTCGGTTCGCTGGAGACGCGGACGGAGAAGATCGCGGCGAACAACCTCGAGCGGCTCGCCGGCGAGGAGATCGCGATCGACGGCTTTGACGTCATCGTAACGACGCACGTCACATGCGACGAGTGCGGGCGGCGTCACGAGTTCGGCGACCTCCTGGCAGCCGGCGGGTGCGACTGTCATGTCGAGACAGCCGACTGAGACTGCAACACCTATAAGTCGGCAGGTACCGTACGGTGGTCGTATGCAGACGAGTCGGGAGACAGGTACGGGTGTCGACGTACATGTATCCAACATCGGCGGTATCGACGAGACGGCGCTTCGCCTCACGCCGGGCGTGAACGTGCTGGTCGGACGGAACGCGACGAACCGAACGTCGTTCCTGCAGTCGCTCATGGCCGTTTCGGGGAGCGAACGCGCCACCCTGAAAGGGGACAGCGAGGAGGGACGCGTCGAAGTCGACCTCGACGGGGAGACCTATACGCGCGTGCTGACGCGGCGCGGAAACGACGTCGACTTCTCGGGGGATCCGATCCTCGACGACGCCGAGGTCGCTGACCTGTTCGCGTTCCTGCTGGAGGACAACGAAGCGCGGCGTGCGGTGGCGACGCAAGGGAACCTGCGCGAGCTCGTGATGCGCCCGGTCGACACCGAGGCGATCAACGACCGGATCGACGAACTGGTCGCGGAGCGCGATCGGATCGACGACGAGATTGAGGACGCAAAGGCGGCGGGACGACGGATCCCGGACCTGGAGGAGCGCCGTGTCGAGTTGCTCGACGAAATCGAGGCGAAACGCGAAGCACTCGAGGAAAAACAGGCGGCGATCGACGACGCGGACGCGGACGTTGATAAGTCGCGCGAGGAGCGCGACGACCTCGAGGCCGCCCTCGACGACCTCAACGAGCAACGGGCGGAGCTCGACCGGATCGCCTCACGGCTGGAGAACGAACGCTCCAGCCTCGCGTCGGTGCGTGAAGAGCGCGAGGACGTCGCGGAGACCCTCGAAGAACTGGAGGGCGTAGCCGAGGACCGCGCGGACTACCTCGACGAGCAGGTGTCGACGCTCCGGGATCGAAAGCGCGACCTTGACTCGACGATCACGCAACTCCAGAGCCTCATCCAGTTCAACGAGGAGATGCTGGAGGGCGAACACACCGAGGTACTCCAGTTGCTCGCCGACGACGGCGAGGGCGGGACGGACGCGGTGACGGACGCGCTCCTCAGCGGCACGGAGCACGCGAGCGGGCGGTGTTGGACGTGTGGCTCCGAGGTCTCGATGGAGGAGATCGAGGAGACGCTGGATACGCTTCGCGAACTCGCCCGCGAGAAGCGCCAGGAGCGCTCGTCGGTGACGGACGAGCTCGAATCGGTCCAGTCGGAGCGCAACGAGATCGAGACGCGCGTCGAGCGTCGCGAGGAGCTCCAACAGCGCCTCGAATCGCTCGGCGAGGAAGCCGAGTCGCGCGAGGAGAACGTCGAGCGTCTCACCACGGAGCGCGAGGAAGCGGCCGGGGCAGTCGAAAAACTGGAGGAGACGGTCGAGGAACTGGAGGCGGGACGACACAGCGCGGTGCTCGACCTCCACCGTGAGGCGAACGAACTCCAGTTCGAGCTGAACGACCTGCAGGACGAGTTAGAAGACGTCGAATCCGAGATTGCGGAGCTCGAGGCGGAAGTCGATCGACAGTCGGAGCTGACGGAGAAACGCGAGACGCTGACGGACGAACTCGCGGAGCTACGGACCCGGATCGAGCGCTTGGAGACGGAGGCGGTCGAGTCGTTCAACGACCACATGGAGGCGGTGTTGGACGTCCTCGACTACGGGAACGTCTCGCGGGTGTGGATCGAGCGCGCCACCGAGCAGGTCCGCGAGGGTCGCCGAAAGGTCGAGCGGACGGCGTTCCGGCTGCATGTGGTCCGGATGGGCACGGACGGCACGGCGTACGAGGATACAGTCGATCACCTCTCGGAGTCCGAACGCGAGGTCATCGGGCTCGTCTTCGGGCTGGCGGGCTACCTCGTCCACGAGGTGTACGAGGAGTGTCCGTTCATGCTGCTGGACTCGCTGGAGGCCATCGACTCGAACCGGATCGCGGCGCTCGTCGATCACTTCCGCGAGTACGCGCCGTACATCGCCGTCGCGCTCCTCCCGGAGGACGCGCAGGCACTCGACGACGACTATCGGCGCGTGAGCGAGATCTAAGAGGGGGTTCCCAACAGCCGGCGTTGATATCTCCGATATCGGCATACAGAACGTTCTTAAAGAATCTCCAAATAAGATGTTCAAACATACTGGCCAGTAATACTGAGAAGTAGTGTTGTCTATAGATATTGTCTGAGACATTCACGCGGGCGGACGTAGACGCTGGCGCGCAACGAGATCAGGGATGCACCGAGCGACGCCAGCGCGCCGGCGATTGGCTGAACGGCGGCCCGCACGGAAGCCCATTGGTCTCCATCAGAGACTAACCCAAGAGCGGGGCGATCGGCGCACCACACACCCGTCGGCGCACCCAACGGCGCACTTTCATGACGGTAGCGACCACACTCTCACTAACGACATGACGACGCGACAGACCGACACGGCCCCGTCGGAGCCGGCGGCAGCATCGGATACGAACTACGACTACGCGGGCGAGGAGGTCGAACGCCCGGAACTCCTCGACGCACTCGACCGGCGCGCGGCGGGCGAGGTGCGTTTCGACTCGTACTCCCGCGAGCTGTACGCGACGGACGCGAGCGCGTACGAAGTGACACCGATCGGCGTCGTCTTCCCGGAGAACACGGCGGACGTCGCGGCGGTCGTCGAATACTGCGCGAAAGAGGACGTCCCCGTGCTCCCGCGGGGCGGCGGGACGAGCCTCGCCGGGCAGACGGTGAACGAAGCGGTCGTTCTCGACTTCACGCGGCACATGGACGGCGCGGCGGACGCCGATCCGGAGGCGCGAACGGTACGCGTCCAGCCCGGCATCACGCTCGCGCGGCTGAACGAGGGGCTCTCCGTCTACGACCTGAAGTTCGCGCCGGACCCCGCGGCGGGCGACCGGAGCGTCATCGGCGGCGCGATCGGCAACAACTCGACGGGGTCGCACTCGCTGAAGTACGGGAAGACGGACGCCTACGTCGAGGAGCTCGAAGCCGTCCTCGCGGACGGGAGCGTCACGCGCTTCGGTGAGGTGTCGGTCGGCGAGCTCCGCGAGAATGTGGACGCAGCGGGAGACATCGAGGCGCGCATCCATGCGAACGTGCTCGACGTCCTCGAGGACGAGCGCGCGGAGATCGACGCGCGCTACCCCGAGTTGAAGCGCAACGTCTCCGGGTATAACTTCGACATGCTCGTTGCGGAGGCCTACGAGGGGGTCGCGGAGGACGAGGCGCTGCCGGACGACGCGACGGTGAATCTCGCGCGACTGCTCGCGGGCAGTGAGGGGACGCTCGCGATCATCACGGAGGCGACGGTGTCACTCGAACCCGTCCCGGAGACGAAGGCCGTCGCGCTCCTCACGTACGACGAACTCTCGGCGGCGGTCGAGGACGTCACCGAGGTGCTCGAACACGACCCGGCGGCCGTGGAGTTCATCGACGACACGCTGATCGACCTCGCGGGCGACACCTCGGAGTTCCGCGACGTCGTCGAGATGCTGCCCGAGGGGACGCGCGCGGCGCTTCTCGTGGAGTTCTACGCCGAGAACGACGAAGCGGGCCGCGAGAAAGTGGACGCGCTCGTCGCCGACCGCGTCGGAACGTCGGCGATGGACGCCATCGAGGCCCACGGCGAGGAGGAGCGCGGGCGGGTGTGGAAGCTCCGAAAGGCCGGCAACCCGATCCTGCTCTCGCGGACGACGGACGAAAAACACCTCTCCTTCATCGAGGACTGTGCGGTGCCCGCCGAGGTGTTGCCCGAGTACGTCGCGGGCTTCCGGGAGATCCTCGCGGATCACGACACTTTCGGGGCGTTCTACGGCCACGCGGGGCCGGGTGTCCTGCACATCCGGCCGCTCGTCACGACGAAAACGGAAGAGGGGCTCGCAGCCTACGAGAGCATCGCGGACGAGGTGACGGACCTCGTCGTCGAGCTCGGCGGCTCGGTGTCCGGCGAACACGGCGACGGCCGCGCGCGTACCCAGTGGAACGAGAAGCTCTACGGGCGCGAGCTCTGGGAGACGTTCCGCGAGCTCAAGAGCGCGTACGACCCCAACTGGCTGCTCAACCCCGGGCAGGTCTGTGGCTACGATCCGGACGAGACGCTCCCCGAGGGCGTTCCCGAGCGCGCGCGGCGCGTCTCGATGACGGAGGACCTGCGCTACGACCCCGACTACGAGTTCGACGCCGGCTTCGAGCCCGAGCTCGCCTGGGAGAACGACAACGGCTTCGAGGGGATGGTCGAGCTCTGCCACGGCTGCGGGGGTTGTCGCACCGATCAGGACACGGGCGGCGGCGTGATGTGCCCGACGTATCGTGCAAGCGACGAGGAGATCCAGGCGACGCGCGGCCGCGCGAACCTCCTGCGCCAGGCGATGAGCGGCGACCTCCCCGAGGAGCAGTTCGACGTCGAGTTCATGCACGAGGTGATGGACCTCTGCATCGGCTGTAAGGGCTGCTCGAACGACTGCCCGAGCGAGGTCGACATGGCGAAGATGAAGGCCGAAGTCACCCACGAGTACCACCAGCGCGAGGGCGCGAGCCTCCGCGATCGCGTCTTCGCGAACGTCGATACGCTCTCGAAGCTCGGCTCCACGTTCGCGCCGCTCGCGAACCTCGCGACGAAGGTGCCGGGTTCGCGCGCGCTCCTCGAACGGACGCTCGGCATCACGTCGGAGCGCACCCTTCCTTCGTTCCGCGCACAGACGCTGCACGACTGGTTCGAGGCGCGTGGCGGCTCGCGCATCTCGGAGGCCGAAGCCGACCACCGTGTCGTCTTCTTCGTCGATACCTACACGAACTACAGCCACCCCGAGGTCGGGAAAGCGACGGTCGAGGTACTGGAGGCGGCGGGCGTCCACGTCGACCTCGCGGAGCGGACGGACAGCGGCCGGCCCGCCCACTCGAAGGGGTTCCTCGATACGTCGCGTGCGACGGCGGCGGAGAACGTCGCGGAGCTCCATCCACGCGTCGCGGAGGGGTGGGACGTCGTGCTCGTCGAGCCCTCGGACGCCGTGATGTTCCAGCACGACTACCTCGACCTCCTCACGGGCGAGCGCGTCGAGGAGCTCGCCGCGAACACCTACGACGTCATGGAGTACCTCGACGCCAACCGGCTCGTGGAGGGGCTGGACACCCGCGATCCGAGCGAGACGCTGACCTACCACGGCCACTGTCACCAGAAGTCGGTGAAGAAGGACCACCACGCCATTGGCGCGCTGCGCCGCGCGGGCTACGAGGTGGACCCGCTCGACTCGGGCTGTTGCGGGATGGCGGGCTCCTTTGGCTACGAGGCCGAACACACGTCGATGAGCGACGCGATCGGCGACGTGCTCTTCGAGCAAGTCGAGGAGAGCGACGGCGACCGGGTCGTCGCGCCGGGCGCGTCGTGTCGCACGCAACTCGGCGACCGTGACGAGGAGGCGGAGCGTCCGCCGACGCCGATCGAGATGTTGGCGACCGCGGTCCGGAGCGCGTAACGGCCGAAACCGGCGGCCGGCGACTCCACCGACAGGCACGTTTCAGGGGGCGGGGGGACGTATCAGAGTTCGACGCGGAGGCGCGTCTCGCCGTCGGGGTCCGTTACCGCTCGAACATCGCTGAACGTCTCCGAACCGGTGGCGACGCGGAGGTCGTAGCGGCCGAGGTCGGCGGTCGTCGTGAACTCGCCGGCGGCGTCCGTCGTCCCTTGGGCGTCGGTGAACCACTGATCGAAGACGAGATCGGTGTAGGCGTGGTAACCGGGTTTTTTCGACCAGTCCGAGCGGAACAGCGGGGCGTCGCCGGCCCAGTGTTGCTCGTCCCAGTAGCCCCAGACGCGAAACCCCGCGCTCGCCGGGTGGCTGTACACCGTTTTGAGCGTCCGGTAGAGATAGTCGCCCGCCGCGTCTTCGTCCGTGATGCCGGGCGTGTCGAACTCCGAGACGACGAGGTCGACGTCGCCGAGGCCGGCGAAGCGATCGAGGCGCGCGTACTGCTCGGCCGGACCGATGGATCCCTCGGGCGTCGTGACGTGTGACTGGAACGCGACCTCATCGGGTGGGGCCTCCCCACCGAGGAGGTACGTGACGAGGTCGGCGTACCGATCGCGGTGGTCGGGACGATCGAGCGTGAGGATGTCGTAGTCGTTGACGGCGAGCGTCGCGTCGGGGGCGGCGTCGCGCGCGATGGCGAACCAGCGACGCAGCGGCGGCGAGCGCGTCGGCGGGGCATCGGACAGCAGGTCCGTGAAGTCGTGGAAGCCGAGCTGTTCGTTCACCAGGACCCAGTCCGAAACGCCGTGATCGCCGGCGTTGTGACCGATGAGCGAGCGGATGTGGTCGTCGATGAGCCGCCGGAGACGCTCGGTGTCGCCGGCCTCGTAGGCGTCCCAAACCCCGTCGGGGAGGACGTCTTTCTCGTGGTTCTGCCAGACGACCGGCGCGCCGGCGACGGCCACGTCGTTCGCGCGCAGGAAGACGATGACGCCGTGTGTCCGCTCGTGACCGTCGGATCGCGTCCACTGTCGCCACTTGTAGGCGTTCTCGAAGACCGCCTCGTTGAACAGCCGAGAGACCCAGCGGCGATACGGGTCGCTAGGGTCGCTCGACCAGTGGCGCGCGACGTTGTACGCCGTCGAGAAGTCGTAGGCGTGCCGGTGGAGGCGAAGGCGAACGTCGGCGTTTGACACAGGCTCGCCGTCACGAATGACCGTAACGGTCACGTCGCTACAGCGATGGCGCTCGATGCGCTCCTCGGCTGCCTGCTCCCACTCCGACGGGTCATCGGCCCGCTCCCAGTCGCTCTCCGGGAGCGGCTCGAACGCAGGGGTGACGTTGTCCGCGGCAGTTGAGGAGGCGTGATTCGACCCGTCACCGCCCGCACAGCCGCTGAAAAGCGCCATCGAAGCCGCGAGGAACCTACGGCGGTCCATACAGGCGAGAGCGGGGCGAGGTGTATAATTCGTGTGGTAACTCGGCGAGGAGAACGCGAGTATATCGTCTGCAGCGATACTCAGTCAAAGACGCCGGAAGATGAGACCGGCCTTCTCAATGCATACGGCGTCGTGTTTAGTTAAGCGGGTTCCACCAGACGGCGAAGGCTTGCAACCACGTTTCTGCGGTTGCTGGACCGACATGGCTGAAACTATTTCTGAACGAGGAAGTACATCGTTTTATTTCTTGAAAGATACGTTCGACAGCGTTCCGATTTCCATGGCGAACCGTCTGAAATCGGAGTCCCGCTTATTGGAGTGCGGCCGCTAGATGTTGGGCATGATCGACGAGAAACACGGCGTTAACGAGACGCCCTGCGTCTCATTCGCACACCAGAAATCACTGATTTCTGGGGACGTCTTTGACGTCGTGTTTCTCACGAGGCTCCCGAAGACACTGCTGCGTTAATGCCGTTATAATCGCCGTAAACAGCCTGGAATGACGGAATTTGTTTTTGTCTTCGGATTGACGACGTTGACGAGACGCTTCGCGTCTCGTTCGCTAACCAGAAACCTATGGGTTTCTGGTAACGGCATACAGCCAGAACTGCTGACCGTTGATCCAGATCACCGTTTCGTCAAGCGCGACGTGATCCGGGCTTTTGCCTTCGGCTGGCCGTAGACCGGCTTCTGCACCCAGTTGTGCACGGTAGATCGCGTACGTTTGACACCGAACTTCTCAATTTCAGATATGGTATTCGGAAGTGATAGGACCCGCGAGATGGAGACAAATACCGAGTTTCATCGCCCAGCTCGATGTCGCTTCTCGCTCCACAAACGCTAACTCGAAGCAGTCGCTACCCCCGATGAGGCGGTCGATTTCTGGCATTGAGCATTAGCAAATCGTACCGCCTTACTTTTCAGCTTTAACTACACCAGTCTCAGTGTGTGAACTATTGCATGGCAGAGCCTTAACTAGACAGTGCCGAGGATTTCTACACGCCAAAAGAACCGAGAACGGTTCCCACTCAGATACTCGTAAGTCCGACGTGGTTCGCTTGAGCGGGGGTCGGGGCGGCCGGACGCGATTTCGAACCCAGCACGAAATCGACGGCGGCGACGGGTACACGGTCTACGGGCAGCTCGTCGACGCGGATACAGCTGCGGCCGAGAGGGCCATCCCCCTCGAAGTACTTGACGAAGCGTCGGTGACCGGCGACGTCACACGGGACGAGTACGTCACGTACGACGACGTCGAAGTCGATAAGGACTCGTTCATCCACAAGCTCCAACAGCTCCAGAAAAAGAACCTCTGGGCCAAGGTTTGACTACTCGTCGGCCCCAAGTCCGGCCTCGCCCGTGAGCGCGCGGCGGATGGCCATCACCTGTTCGTCGCGCGCCTGTGTGATCCCGCTCGGGTCCTCATCATACTCGAAGAACCCGGCGCCGTCCTCGATCCCGCCGCGCCCGCGTTCGAGGTATTCATCGAAGAGGTCGCTCGTCTCGTCGTCGTCACAGAGGTGGGGGTAGAGGTCGTCGCCAACCGTCTGCGTGAGATCGAGCCCGGCGATGTCGATCGTCTCGATGGGGCCGATGGCGGCCGTCCGAATCGCGTACCCGTCGCGGATCGCACGATTGACGTCCTCAAGCGAGGCGATGCCTTCCTCGGCGATATGGATGGCCTCGCGGAACAGCGCGTGCTGAATGCGATTCCAGAGGAATCCCGGGGCGTCCTTTTCGACGGTTAGTGGGATGCGGTCGACGCTCTCGACGAACGCCTCCATGCGCTCGAGCGTCTCGTCGCTCGTCAGCTCGCCACGGATTACCTCGACGGTCGGCAGGAGATACGGCGGGAACCACCAGTGACAGCCGACCACGCGCTCTGCGTACTCCGGGACGCCTTTGGCGATGTCCGTGATCGGGATCCCCGAGGTGTTCGAAGCGAGAAGTGCTTCGTCGGGTGCCGCGGGTGCGAAGTCAGCGAACACCTCGTGTTTGGTGTCGAGGTCCTCGGAGACTGTCTCGACGACGAGATCGACGCCATCGACGCCCGCCGCGGTGTCGAGAGTGAAGTCGATGGCATCGACGACATCGTCCGGCGACAGCTCGGTGAGCCCCTCCTCACGGAGGAAGGCGACGACATCTCGGATCTGCGCCTCGGCCTCATCAAGATTCGGTTGACGGTGGTCGATCAGCGTGACGTCTTTGTCTTGGATGACGAAGTGGGCGGCGAATCCGTGGCCCATGTTGCCGGCTCCAACGATCGCAACGTTTTGTGTCTGTAGCATCGATAACCACTGCGAGGGGGACTCTCATAATTATTCGGATCAGATAGGTCGTGGCGTCGGTTACCCGTCCATATCGACGTCAGTTAGTCCCTCTAGGCCGTAGTCACACTCCTACGCGAGTACGTCGTCGAAGCCGGCGAGCTCTTCCCATGTGGGGTCGTGTTCCTCAATCTGCTCTCGCCCACGTCGCGGTGAAGGGCCAGCGCGCTCATGCTCGCTAGCGATGATGTCGCCTCGGACGCGTCGTACCGGATTACGGGCACGGAGCTTGGGGCGGATGCACTGGCGCTTCAAGCTGCGAGTCGCTCATCGAGACGCCGGCGACGGCCGACGCGGCTCGGCGCGCTCGAGATTGTCGACCGGTCGATCGAGGAGGTGGACCTGTTGGAGGTGCACGACTGCTTCACAATCGCGGAGGTACTGGCGATGCAAGCATTTGGGCTGTCCGAGCTCGGCGAGGACGCGGGCGCGGCCCGCCGGGGAGAGACGACGGTAGAGGGCACGACGCCAGTGAACCTCTCGGGAACACGAATGATGTTAACACCATAGGATTTCGACACAGCCTCGGCCATATATTTCAGCCGACTCAGCGTTTCGCGGTAGCTGTGGCCGTCTTCGAGGTGAAGACGGTGTAGAACAACGTGCTTCTCCCACGCTTGTTTATCTAACTGCCAACACTGCTCAACGGGGGGTTGACCTCCATAGTCAGAGTCGAATTCCTCGACTTCACCTTTCTAACCCGTGATATCAGCCAATTATACCGCTATTCGACATGACAATTGTTTCAACGGATAAGGCGATAATATTCAGTGTACCACAAAATAGCCAGACGGCGGCGTGGTGCCCTCTATCGAAAGGTATATATTCTCTCCTTATTCTACATGATAGTTGTGTGTTGGGCACAATGACAGTGCAGAACACTATTGATCCAATGATGGTGGCACATAACGCTACTAATCAGGCAACGGATACGGCTTCGGAGGCGAGCCAATGACTGATTCACGTCTGTCTCGACGGCGATTCGCTCAGATCGGTGGTGGCGTCGGTATTACGGCGCTTGCCGGCTGTATGGGTGGTAGAGGATCCGGGTCCGGCACCAGCAGTGGTGGCTCCGGCAGTGGGTACCCGAGCGAACAAATCAAGATGATCTGTCCATGGGCTGCCGGTGGCGGCACCGACCGGACTGGCCGGAAGCTAGCATCGCTTGCCGGCGACTACATGGACACCTCGTTCTACGTCACAAACAAGACTGGCGGGAGCGGGAGTATTGGCTTCAATGCAATCGCCAACGCCGAACCCGATGGGCACACGGTTGGCGTAACGACCGTTGAAATCTGTACCATCTCGCACCTTGGCATCGCAGACGTCAACCCCACCGACCTCCGTGGCGTCATCCAGTACAACTTCGATCCGGCATCCATCACGGTTCCCAGGGATGCCCCCTACGACACTATCGGCGAATTCGTCGATTACGCAAAGGACAACCCCGGTGAGATCAAGATTTCGAACTCCGGTATCGGCGCGATCTGGCACCTTTCTGCCGCTGGGTTCGCACAGGAAGCCGGAATCGACGTCCGGCACATCGGCTACGACGGTGGCTCCCCGGCGACAAAGGCCGTCGTTAACGGTGAGGTGGAGGCGACCGCTGCCAGCGCCGCCGAAGTTGCCCCGCAGGTCAAAGACGGCGGGCCGCTGAAGGTTCTCGGTGTCATGGGTGACGAGCGTGTCAGCATCTTCCAGGAAGTCCCGACGCTCAAGGAGAAGGGCTACGACTTCACGATGGGTGCGTGGCGCGGACTCACCGTCCCAAAGGACACACCTGAGGAGCGCATTACGGAGCTCCACGACGCCTACAAGTCAGTGTACGACTCCAATGAGTTCCAAGAGTTCATGAACCAGAACGGATTCGGGCTCGTTTACCGCGACACCGAAGAGTTCGAGTCCTTCATGGACTCCGAATATGATCGTTTCGGCGAGATCATCGAAGGGCTTGACCTCGGCAACAAGTGAAACACACAGGATGTCGATTGAGGTAAAACACTCCGACGCGATCGCGTCCGTCCTACTACTAGCCGTCGCTGTGGGGGTTTACGTCGCCAGCAGTGGATATCCGAGCGGACCGACAGGTGCGCCGGGCTCGGCCTTCTTCCCTCGTCTCATCGCGGCAGCAATCGCGCTGCTTTCGATCGTTCAACTTGTGCAGACCGTCCAGAACGAGGCGGTCGAGCGCCACCACGTCAAGCGCGACCAAGTCGTCCGCGTCGTAATCCCACTCGTGCTCCTCGTCGCGTACGTCGTACTTATGCCACTCTTCGGGTTCCTCGCCGGGACAATCGTGTTCCTTACTGTGATGATGTGGTACTCTGGTGCACATGCGTTCCGGATCACAGTGCCAATAACTGTGTCTATCTCGCTTGTGTTGTTCTACGTCTTCGTAAACTTCCTGCATGTGCCACTCCCGGAAAGTTCCGTGTTCCCGATTTCACAGATGCTGCCCGGAATGTTAGGGGTGATCTGAATGGTTGATGTCATCGCGAACCTTCTCGCAGGAGCCGACCTCGTCCTCCAGCCAACGGTACTACTCCTCATAGTGGCTGGTGTCGCTATCGGGATTACTATGGGGTCTCTCCCCGGGATGACCGCAACGATGACCGTCGCGGTTCTCGTCTCATTCACCTTCGGGATGCAGCCTATTGAGGGACTGATGCTCCTCCTCGGGATTTATGGGGGCGCGCTCTACGCTGGCTCGATCCCGGCCATCCTCATTCGGACACCGGGCACGCCGAGCGCCGCAGCAACCGTGTTCGACGGGTTCCCGCTCGCCGAGCGCGGGGAGGCGGGACGCGCGATTTCGATCGCGACCGTTGCCTCGTTCGTTGGCGGCGCAGTGAGCGTGGTTCTGCTCGCGTTCCTCTCGCCGCAGATCGCGCAGATCGCCATCGAATTCGGCTCCGCTGAGTATTTCGCACTCGCCTTCTTTGGGCTCACGATCATCGCCAGCGTAAGTGGCGACTCACTCGTGAAGGGGCTGCTATCGGGGCTGGTCGGAATGCTGCTCGCCACTGTCGGCCTTGACCCGGCGCTCGGCTATCCCCGATTTACCTTCGGCTTTACGCCACTGACTGCGGGTATCCAGTTTATCGCCGTAATGATCGGACTCTTTGGCGTCGCCGAGGCCCTACGCCGTTATCGCATCGGGATCCACAGACAACAGGTCGAACAGACGATTGATGGGATTTTGCCGAGTATAGAGGATCTCCACGCCATCCGCGGCGTGACGTTCTTCTCCAGTGTCGCTGGCGCGATTATCGGTGCGATTCCGGGAGCTGGCGGTGACATCGCCTCGTTCGTCACGTACAATGAGGCGTCGCGCTGGCTGGGCGACTCTGAACCACCTTTCGGCGAGGGAAATATTCGCGGCGTCGCCGCCTCCGAATCTGGGAATAACGCAAGCACGGGTGGTGCGCTCATCCCGACGCTAACGCTCGGTATTCCAGGCGACTCCGTTACCGCGATTCTTATCGGAGCTCTCATGGTTCACGGCATCCGGCCAGGGCCGTCGCTCTTCCAGAATGAGTCACAACTCGTCTACGCTGTTTTCGTCGGGTTCTTCCTCGTCTACGTCCTGATTCTCGTCAGCGGGCTGGTCGGAGCACGCTACTGGGCGCGTCTCATCAACGTCCCTTCGCAGTATCTTTGGCCGGCTATTCTTGTCCTCTGTGTTGTGGGCGCGTACGCGCTCCGTGGCACGCAGTTCGATATCTGGGTGATGCTCGCGGCCGGTGTGCTTGGCTACGCGATGAACGCCGAGGGTTACCCGCTCGCTCCGATGGTGCTTGGGCTAATTCTCGGCCCGATCGCCGAGTCGAACCTTCGCCGAGCGCTTACCATTTCCGGGGGATCGATTGATATCTTCTACACGGACCCGCTCCCGCTAGCGATCCTCATGCTTGCGGTGCTCTCGCTTTCTATCCCGTTCATTCGGGCGTGGCTCGATGATCAGGGCGACGCTGTGTAGCCGTTCTCACACGGCTCACAATTCTTCGTAGAATCTATGCGTTCTCGCGAATGTAGGGATAAATGTATTCGAGTAGTCAGTAAACTATGTCTAACTGCCCTAGTGAGTCGTATGACTACTCGTGCGAATAGCAGGAGCATGCCCAATCAAAAGATGCTCGTCCTCCGCAAGGGGACGCACGGCGTACTCATTGAAGAAGATGCGGCGTCGATTCGCGATCAACAACCAAGGGGGACGCCGTTCTCAAGAGCACGCGACCTAATGAACGTCGTGTTTAGCTGAATTGAGGCGCTAAGCCCCCTTCCTCAACGCCCGAACGGGGTGAGGGCGTAGGGAGGGGATACAGCGTTCACGAGAGCATAGTACCTAGCGTAACTTCTGGAGGTATCCGCCAAGATACTCGTCGATCCACGAAGCCGCGAAACT
>NZ_BAAABL010000066.1:0-38034 GCF_039520965.1 Halarchaeum salinum | reverse complement strand
ACTCTCCCGCTTCACTTCCAACGTTCTAACGACTCATCCCGACGCTGTCTGCGGATTCAATAGAGCCGTTCGGACAGGTCATCGTTGGCTCCTTCGAGTGCCGCTCGAACGTCTGCTGGTGACATCGGCCCCCTGAGGATGTTATCGGCGACGACGACTGCTCCCTCGGCTAACCGAGGGCGGGCGAGTTCGAGTGCGTCCATGTACTGGGATTTATCGTGGTCGATGAGGACGGCATCCCACGGGCCGTCGTACCGGTCGAAGGACTCCATTGCGTCACCTGACTCGTAGTGGACCTCGCCGCGATAGTCGCTCCGGGAGAGGAACGCTTCGGCCCGTTCGAGGTTCGTGGCGTCGTAGTCCGTGAGGACGATTTCGCCGTTGGCCGGGAGTGCGTCGATGAACCATGCAGCAGAGTAGCCGAACCCGGAGCCGAATTCGAAGACGCGACGTGCATTCACGAGCGTCGCGAGCGTCTGGAGGAACTGTCCAGTTTCGGGACCGACGATCGGGAAGCGCTGTTCGCGGCCGTACGTCGCCATCTCCTCAAGCAGTGGCGACGGACGCACGGTCGCAGCCGTCACCGCCTGAACGTCCTCGGGAAGTAGACTCACGGCAGAGACGAAAGAGGGAGCGCGTATCATGCTTTCGTTAGAAGCGAATACGGTCTCTCGATTGAGCGGTAGTGTCGGCGTACGTCCCGATGACTTATTCGCGCCGGCGTGAGACGCAATAGCATGGGATCGACAACTCCACTTAAAACTGTGTTACGCGCGTTCGAGGTGGTTGAGATCCTCGAGGAACGCCAGGGGGCGCGCCCGTCGGAAGTCGCATCAGCTCTTGACGTCACCCGCGCGACGGCGCACGACTATCTCGTTTCGTTAGCGGAGGTCGGCTACGTTACGCGAGAGGACGGCTATTACGACATCGGCTATCGGTTCCTCGAGACAGGGAATCGGAAGAAGTACCGTAACTGGCTATTTCACGCGTCGTCACATACTCTGCACGAACTGTACGAGGAGACGGGCGAGCGCGTCGTACTAGGAATTGAAGAAGAGGGAGACTGGGTACTTATACATATCGAATCCGATCGGGAGAACGTCGGTCTCAGTCCATATAGCGGGCGTCGGACTCCATTACACACGCACGCCGCCGGTAAGGTGATTCTCGCCGAACTCCCGGATGACCGGCGAGCGAAAATCCTGGAGGACGGTGCGCTCGCTGCCTCGACCGAGCGGTCGATCACGGACCCGGCGGAACTTCGTCGGGAACTCGACCAGATCGTTGAGGATGGTTACGCGGTCGATTGGGAGGAGCACGATTCTGATACTGGGTACGCGGCGTGTCCGATCGTTATTGATGGCATGGTGCGGGGTAGTGTTGCCGTCGTTGGGCCTGCGAGTCGTTTCCGGCGTGAGGAGTACCGTGAGTATCTCGTTGGGGAACTGCGTGCGGCTGCGGAGACGATCCGTATCGAGCGGACCCACCTCCTAGAACACGACTGATCGCGGGACGACTGGACAGTCATGGACGACCCTGAGGATTAGGGGCACCTAAAATCCGGAAGGCTTAATAACAATTAGGTGAGCCTAAACAGCATGGCACGAAGACGCCAATTCCTCGCAGGTAGTGCAGGACTCCTTGCAACAGCCCTCGCCGGGTGTAGCAGCGGTGGGGAGACGGAGACATCCACTTCGACGACCGACTCGACGACCACTTCGTCGACGACGGAGAGTGGACCGACGCCCTACACGGTCCACATTGAGCCGAACGAGCCCTACACGTTCGAGGAAGTCCCGGAGACGTACGGCGTCGTCTCCGGGCCGATGCTCGACATCGGCATGTCGATGGGCATCCACCCGAGCGCGACGACCGGCCTCGAACGCGCCCCGCTGAAGTATTACGACCTCCTCGACCTCGGGTTCGACGAGAGTAAGATCACCAAACTGGCCAGCGGCGCTGAGTCCGGCTACGACAAGGAGAACTTCTACGCCGCCGACGCCGACGTTTGGCTCATCCCCAAAAGCACCGTCTCGCGATTCACCGACTGGGACGACTCCGACTACGAGGAAATCGAGTCCCAGACTGGGCCCTTCCTCGGCACCACTCTCCGGTTCGCCCCGACCGCCGCCGTCTCTGACGACCCGAACCCCTACACCCTCTACGAAGCCTTCGAAAAGGTCGCAAAGGTCTTCCAGCGCCAACAGCAGTTCGAGGCCTGGCAGTCCTTCCACGACGACCTTATGAGCACGATTAACGAGGGGCTCCCGCCGGAGGACGAGCGCCCGACAATCGCCGCCATCTGGCGCGGCGTCAGTCCCGACTCCGGTCAGTTCCGCGTCGCGCCTCTCCACCGCCTCGGCAACAACACGAAGTCCTACTACCGCCTCGGCATGCAGGACGCCTTCGAGGGCCACTACCCCGACGGCCCCATCGGCTACGAGGAGCTCCTCGACGTCGACCCCGACTACATCGGCACCGTCGGTGGGCTCACGTCGCTGTCACACGAGGAGTTCGTCAACACCGTCATCGAACCCTTCGAGAACAACGAGAACGGCCAGAACCTCAGCGCCGTCCAGAACGGCAACGTCATCCGCAGCGGCGGCCAGTACATGGGTCCCATCGTCGATATGTTCTCCACGGAGGCCGTCGCGAAGCAGGTCTACCCCGAGACGTTCGGTGAGTGGCCCGGCCCGCTCGGCGAGCTCTCGGAGAGCGACCAGCTCTTCGACCGCCAGCGCATGCTCGACATCATTAACCAGGACTTCTAACTCTCGATGAGCAAGGTCTTAGACGCCCTCGCACAGCGCCGCTCGGACTGGGGGGAGTGGTACGCAAACTCGAAGCTCGCCGCCGTCGCACTCGGAAGTCTCGCCGTCCTCCTCAGCGCGACGCTCCTCCAGGTGAGCTTCGGGGCCTACCCGCTCACCCTCTCCGAGGCCTGGCACACAGTCTTCGATTCGGAGGTCCTGTTCAGCTCCGCGGCGTGGAGCGCCTTCCTACTCGGTGGGGGCCTCCCGGAGTGGTTCACCCGCCAGCAGCTCATCGTCTGGAACATCCGCTTACCGCGCATCCTCGTCGGCGTCCTCGTCGGCGCGAATCTGGCCGTGTCGGGTGCCATCTTCCAGGTCGTCACGCGCAACGAGCTCGCAAGCCCGTATGTCCTCGGGATCAGCGACGGTGCCGGCCTCGTCGTCCTCGTGACGCTCACCTTCATGTCGAGCTATCTCCCGCTGATGCCAGTGCTGGCCGCGATTGGCGGGACGATTGCGTTCTTGATCGTCTACATAATCGCGTGGAAGAACGGCACGAGTCCCGTCCGGCTCGTCCTCGCGGGCGTGGTCGTCGGGACGGTGTTCAGCTCCGTTCAGCGCGCGCTGTTCTTCTTCATCGACGACCTCAGCGTCGTCATGTCCGCCCAAGCGTGGCTGTCAGGCTCCCTACTCGGGACGGATTGGGGACAGGTACGCATCGCGCTCCCGTTCACTATCCTCTCGATGGTGCTCGCGCTCGCAGTCACCCGAGAACTCGACGTCCTCCTCCTCGGCGAGGAAACCGCCTCATCGCTCGGAATGGACGTCGAGAAAATCCGCTTTGCGGTCGCGGGCATCGCTATCCTCTCAACGGCCGCCGCAATCGCCGTCGCCGGCTTGGTGGGGTTCGTCGGCCTCATCGTCCCACACATAGTCCGCAACATCGTCGGCAGCGACTCCCGACGGCTGCTCATCGGGTGTCTCTTCCTCGGGCCGGCGCTCCTCGTCGGTGCCGACGTCGGCGCACGCCTCGCGCTCAGCCCGATCCAGCTCCCGGTCGGTATCATCACCGGCCTCGTCGGCGGCCCCTACTTCCTCTACCTCATGCGCAAGAAGGAGGACCTCGGTTCCGTCTAACCGGCCGGTGACGCCCTGACACGAAATGCTCAACCTTTGATACGTAACACATGACTGATGAACGTACCCAGTCGTCCGAAACGACGACTGACCCAGAGTTCAGCGCCACGGACCTCGTCATCGGCTATCCCGGACTAGACGAGCCGGTTATCGACGGCGAATCCATCCAGGTTCCACCTGGCGACATCACTGCGCTCATCGGGCCGAACGGCAGCGGAAAGAGCACGCTCCTCAAGGGCTTCGCCGACCAGCTCACCCCCGACGCGGGCACCGTCTTGCTCGACGGACAAACGATCGACTCACTGGGAGCGAAGGAGCTCGCGCGCAAGCTCGGCCTGCTCTCCCAGGAGAACGTCTCACCTGACGGGCTCTCCGTCGAGGATCTCGTCGAGCGCGGGCGCTACCCCCATCAGGGGTTCTTCGACTCGATGACCGACGCGGACTGGCAGGCGATCGAGGACGCGATCGAGCTGGCGGGCGTCGAACACCTCCGCGAGCGCGAAGTTGGCGACCTCAGCGGCGGCCAAAAGCAGCTCGTCTGGATCGCGATGGCGCTCGCACAGGACACCGACATCCTGTTGCTCGACGAGCCGACGACGTTCCTCGACCTCCACCACCAACTCGAAGTGATGTCGATCCTCGAGTCCCTCCGCGACGACGCGATGACCGTCGTCGTCGTCCTCCACGACGTCGAGCAGGCGATCCGTTACGCCGATCACGTCGTCGCGCTCGACGAGGGCTCGATCTACGACTACGGCCCACCGGCGGAGGCCGTAACCGAGTCGCTCCTCACGGACGTCTTCGACATTGAGGCCGCGATCCTGGACACCGAGTACGGCCGACAGATCGTCCCGCTCGACCCGGCCGAGGGAAACGGCGATCGGGGTTCCGAGACGCCAGCGGACCGAGCCCAGCCGAATGACGGTTCGGGCGCGGACGAGTGAACACATGGGCCGGACCGACGACGCACTCGATCAACCGCCGACGCTCGAGACGGACGAGCTGACGTACCGGATCGCGGACCGGACCGTGCTCGACGCTGTCTCCGTCGCAGTCGCCGACGGCGAGATGCTCGCGGTCGTCGGGCCGTCCGGTGCCGGGAAATCGACGTTCCTTCGCCTCCTCGTCCGACTCGACGAACCGACCGCTGGCACCGTCCGCTACGGCGGTTGCGACTATCGCACACTGGATCCGCAGACGCTCCGCAAGCGGGTGGGATTAATCCCCCAGCAGTCGGCGCTCGTCGAAGGCACTGTCCGCGAAAACGTCACACTCGGGCCGCGACTCCGGGATGAGCCTGTCGACGACGCCGCAGCGGTGCGACTGCTCGAGCGCCTCGGCCTCCCGGGCACGATGGAGCGGGACGTCTCGACGCTCTCCGGCGGTGAGGCACAACGGGTCGCGCTCGCACGCACGCTCGTCAACGACCCGGACGTCCTGTTGCTCGACGAGCCGACCGCGAGCCTCGATGCGGACACCGAGGCGACCGTCGAATCTGTACTGTGCGACCTCGCGGCCGAGCGCTCGCTCACGGTCGTCGCCGTCACGCACGACGTCGAGCAGGCGGGCCGGCTAGCGACGGATGCACTCGTCTTCGACGGCGATGGCGGCGTCGAGCGCGAACCGACCGCTCGTCTCGTGGGGGCCCGCAAATGATCGACTCGATCCTCAGCGACCCGGCGCTCACGCGGGGACTGGGGCAGGTCGCCGCCGCGCTCGCGCTCGCGGCTGTCGTCGTCGGTATCGTCTCGCTGCGCGGCCTCGGGCTCGAACACGAGTGGAGTATCGCGATCGGGCGTGGCTTCGTCCAGATCGTGCTCATGGGCTCGGTGATCGGGCTCCTCCTCTCGGTCCCGTTCGCCGCGAGCGGGCTCGTCCTCCTCGGGATGATGCTCGGGGGCGCGTGGATCGCGCACTCGCGCGCGGGCGAGATCCCGGGCGCGTTCCGAATCGCGACAGCCGGTATCGTCCTCGGTGCCGGCGTGGTCATCGTCACGATGACGGCGGCGGGTGCCATCGAGGCGACGGTTCGCGATCTCGTTCCCATCGGCAGCATGATCGTCGCGAACGGTATGAAGGCGAGTTCCCTCGCGCTCGACCGCTTCGGCGACGAAGTCGAATCCCACCGCGAGGAAATCGAGGCGACGCTCGCGCTCGGCGTCGCGCCCTCGCGGGCCATCGCTCGGCACGTCGAACGCGGCGTCCGGGCGGCGCTCATCCCGACGGTCGATTCGCTGCGCAGCCTCGGCTGGGTGTGGATCCCGGGACTGATGGCCGGGATGATCCTCTCTGGGGAGGACCCGATCTACGCCGCCGAGTACCAGTTCGTCGTGATGGCGATGATCTTCGCCGCCGCTGGCCTCGCTAGCCTCACATGTGGTCTCCTTGTCGAGCGCTATGCGTTCACCGACGCCCACCAGCTGCGCTCGTTCGGCGGCGAGTCGTGAGTTACGTCGAACACTCGCGGTGACCGAGACGCGGTCGTCGTCTTTTTCGACATATATTGCGAACGCATATGTGAGATGCCGACGACTCACGAGATTGAATACGTTGAGCGCGAATCCGGCCGGCTGGACCTCCACCTCCCGGACGACCGCACGGAGCCGACGCCGGTGATCGTCTGGATCTACGGCGGCGCGTTCCGCCACGGGAGTAAGGACCAGGCCGGACCGGCGCGTCGCCAACTCGAGCGGGGGACGCAGTCGTGAGCGTCGACTACCGGTTGAGCGACGTCGCGACGTTTCCCGCGCAGATCCGGGACTGTCGAGCGGCCGTCCGCTGGGTGAGTGTGCACGCCGACGACTACGGGCTTGACCCGATCGGATCGCCGCGTGGGGTGCGTCGGCGGGCGGGAACCTCGCCGCGCTCGTCGGGACGATCGGTGACGCGGAGCCGTTCGGCGAACCCGACGTTTACGCCATGTATTCTACGAGGGTTCGAGCGGTCTGCGACTACTTCGGGCCGACGGACTTCCTCGTGATGAACGAGCAGGGGAGCGAGCAGGACCACGACACGCCGGACTCGCTGGAATCGCAGTTGATTGGCGGCCCGATTCAGGCGCACCCGGATGCGGTGGCACGCGCCGACTTGATCACGTACATCGAGGGCGACGAACCGCCGCTCTGCATCGTGCACGGTGCTGCGGACCCTATTGTCCCGCACGCCCAGAGCGTCCACCTCCGCGACGCCCTCAATGATGTAGGCGTCCCTGTCTCACTATACACTGTTGAGGGTGCGGGCCACGGCGGCTTCGAGGATCCCACAGTCACCCATCCATTGACGCATTCCTCGACCGTTATCTCCACGACTGACTGTTCTTACTATGTTCGTCAGATATACTCTTACACCTTCTCGTTTCATTCACGGGTTTACGAAGATAGCTGCGTAAAATACTGCGCCGGAGTTCTAGACTGGAGCGAGTATCGGCAGTACGCAATACCTGAATCAGCGATATTGTGTTTTCTCGTCAGAGAATATCTGACGACTGTTCTATCAGGTTCGCTATTGGGGGGCCACGCGTCACGTTGCATCTGGTGACGAGACAGTGAACTCGATGCTCACTCAACGGTTCATGAACGACCACCACGTCGTCGAACACCGATCCGAGATCGGGCATTTGAGACCCCTACACTAGATATATCGATATAAGATTCACCTATCTCGTTAAACGAGCTATCTGTTACCCCTCGATGCTTGACGAGGGAACTCTTTCTGGACGAGGTCACGCATGGCGTTGGTGCGAGCCTGCCGGCGCGTGCGCTCGTCGAGGTAGTGCGTTCGGAGACGGGGACGTCTCGACTACCCTGAGAGGCCGCGACGGCGGTGGTTCCGGCTTCGATGTTCGGGCGCTGCTGGCGGTAGAGGCGGTATCACGTCCGGCACCCCATCTTCGAGAGAGGATAACTCCATTGATGGTATGTCGGCGCGTTCGCCGGGTTGAGGAACCACCGCTGAGTAGTCTGCGTGGATATTGGCCGCTCGACGGACTTCCCAGGGAGGAGGTAGCGGGTCCAGTCAGCGTACTCGACGAGGGGGTCGATTTGCTCGCGGACGGCGTCGATACCGATGAGGAGTTCGACGGTGTTCCGCGTTCGGCGGGTGTTCTTGCGCTCGTCGGCATCAGATGTAGGGGACGTCGCCCTCTTCGGGATTGAGAGTGAGCTGGTCGACGTGGAACACGCTTCGACCGGTCGAGCCCAGCCGGCGAGCGCGAAGAGGAGGACGCGCTCCTTGACGTTGACAACGTCGAGAAGTGCCGCGGGAGAAGCGGGATGATCGTAGAGCGGGTCTTCGCCCCAGTCGAAACGGCTCAGCATATTCTCGGCGGGGTTGTAGAGCCCGCGGCTCACTCTACGAGGAAGATATACTAGTTCTTCACCGAGGGGGTGTACTTCTTTCGAGGCAACCCTCCTCAACTCGATGTCGAGTACACCAGAACGTGTCTTGCACGCGCGCGATCTCGTCCGGTTTCGCCGTCTCGTCGAGCAGCGGTCGGTTCGTGGTCGACCCCCATTTATCGTCGGCGTTCGGCGGGAGGCCGACTTCGTTGTAGAACTCGCCGGGTGGGGGGTCGTAGTCGCGCCGCAAGCGCTCGACGAACCCCGAGTAGTCCCCTTCAGCCATGCGTAGGTCGGCGTCTTCTGTTCGGGATCGACGTCCGGGACGGCGCGGATTACGGGTAATTTCCTCCCGGTAGAAGTGGGCGAAGTCGTCGAAGCGCGCGTAGGTCGGCATCGTCAGTCGAACAGCGGAACGAGAAGCCGGCTCGCTCCATCTTGGGGCGATCCTAAGAGCATAGCTCCGGATAGATAGAGCATGATAGTCTATTTTCTTAGTGCTTGAGGTGCATTGATGCTGACACTGGACGACCACACAATACGGTGAACCAGTTAGAACGGCGCAAAAATAGATGAACCAAATACCGCGATATAGATTATATCGGCGGTCGCTACCCGGTTCGGCGTATCGAACACGAAGGCGATTAGTCACTCAAAACGCCCGAGAACCGCACTCTTGACCAACACCAGGTGAGCGCCCTCCATGAGAAGCAGACACGCTCAAGTTTGCCCCAGCAAGCGCAAGAACAACTCCGACTTGACAGCACCGTCGCAATAATCATCGGCTGCAACGTCGTCCCCGAGTGCATCGCCCACCTTGGGAAATTG
Organism: Halarchaeum salinum; assembly: GCF_039520965.1. Taxonomy (NCBI): domain Archaea; kingdom Methanobacteriati; phylum Methanobacteriota; class Halobacteria; order Halobacteriales; family Halobacteriaceae; genus Halarchaeum; species Halarchaeum salinum. The sequence goes on along the minus strand of NZ_BAAABL010000066.1, from coordinate 28,979 downwards.
ATGTGGAACGGCTACGCTGAATCACTTTCATGAGTTTCAGACTCTCACTTCGGCATTTTTTCGTTGTCTCATGCTGCTCAAGAATACAGCTCTAACTGATCGATTCGCTCCGCGAGTCACGAAAAGACTCATCATCGGAGCGATAATGGATACTACGGGATACAGAGGGTTGACCGGTCTGTCTTCTCCGAAGACGTGTCCGCTTTCACTTCACCCGCGTCTGCGTTTGCTCACGCATGAACTGCTGGAGATACCAGTAGCCACCTGCGAACTTTCCGGTCGTTCCGGAGTACTTCCAACCGCCGAAGGGTTGGGCCTGGACCAATGCACCCGTCGTCGCGCTCTGCGAGCGGTTCGCGTAGCACATTCCTGCCTCGATTTCGTCAAACCAGCGTTCGATCTCCGTGTCGTCCTCCGAGAAGATACCTGCACAGAGCCCGTACTCGGTGTCATTCGACTTCTTAATCCCCTCCTTGAGGTCCGAGATGGGATGAATGGTGACGAACGGGAGAAAGTGTTCGTCCCGGGCAAGGTCGTGTTCATGGGGAATGTCAGTCACGACGGTCGGCTCAACGAAGCGGCCGTCACTAAGGTTGCCATCGGTGCGAACGGAGCCGCCGGTCAGAACGGTGCCGTCAGCAGCGGCGCGCTCCGTAATCGACTCGTAGCGTTCGAGTGCATGGTCGCTGATGATCGGGGAGACGAACGCCTCGCGCTTGGTCGCGGGTCCGACCACGAGATCTTCGGCCTCGTCGGCGAGCGCCGCGGTGAACGTGTCGATGACATCCTCGTGGACATAGACTCGGGAGGTCGCCGAGCACTTCTGCCCACTAAACGAGAACGCGCCCTTCAGCACGCCCTCGACGGCGCCCTCGAGATCCGCATCGTCGCTGACGATGACCGGGTTCTTCCCGCCGAGTTCCGCAATCACGGGACCATGTTTGCCCTGTTCGGAGAACGTCTCACGGATTGAGAGGCCGACCTCGCGCGACCCTGTGAAGGCGACACCCGAGACGTCCTCATGTTCGACGAGGGGTTGACCGGCGTTCGGGCCGTCGCCCGTCACGAAATTCAGGACGCCGTCCGGGAGACCGGAGTTGTGGAGTATCTCCGCACATTTCTCGGCGATCAAGGGGGTGGACTCAGCGGGCTTGGTGACGACGGTATTACCGGTGATGAGTGCGCCGGCGGTCATTCCGACAAAGATCGCCATCGGGAAGTTGAACGGTGCGATGACACCGAAGACACCGTAGGGACGGAGAACGTTTTGCGTATGCTGGTCGGGCGTAGGCTCTCCGGTATCGAAGTCGTAGCCGTCCGAGCGCTCGAATTCGCGGGCGTAGAACTCAAGGAAGTCGATGGCTTCATCGACGTCGGCCATTGCTTCGGTCCGGTTCTTTCCGTTCTCGATGGAGATAGTCGCAGCGAGCTCGAACTTCCGCGTCCGCATCGTCTCGGCGGCGTCACGGAAAATAGCGACGCGGTCAGCGACGTCCGTCCGCTCCCACTCATTGGCGATCTCGCTCGCGGCGGCGACCGCAGCGTCGATGTCGCTGGCGTCGCCAGCGGCGAACTCGCCAACGATCAGCGACTGGTCGCCGGGGGATCTGACGTCGAAATGCTTGTCAGTTGTCAGGCGATCGCCGTTGATTAGGAGGTCGTGCGTCGAACCGAGATCGTCCCGGATCGTGGCGACCGCGTTGTCGTACGCCTCGTGGAACGTCTCAATGTCGTCCGCCTGCTCGAACCCGTGGTACGTTAGCTCATTCTCGAATTCTATAGGAGTCACAATTTGTCTGGATGTCTGTGGGTTATTATATTTTTGGGTCGTGTACGACGAGATTCATGTGAGGACTGCTCGAGCAGCGAAGAGGAGATTCTCCTTGCGCTCCATGACGCGCCGATAGAAGTACTGCGCCCACTTTGACCCGTAGGGGACGTACTGGACAACACGGACGTCATCATCCGCGAGATTAAACTGGGCGTCATTGCGGACGCCCATAAGCATCTGCACCTCGTAGGACGTGCCATACTCGTCGTGGAAGTCGCTCGCGAGAGAGATCATTTCAGGATCATGACTTCCCACGGACACCTGCTCAAATTCCTGAAAAAGATACTCGAGATGTCGCTCATAGGCCTGATTGACCTGCGATTTCTCCGTATAAGCGACAGCGGCAGGCTCATCGTATGCTCCCTTCACAAGCCTGACACCTGCGTCGGAATTGGCGAGACGTTTAAGGTCGTCCTCGGTCCGCTTAAGGTTTGCTTGAATGGCAACACCGACGCGTGCACCGTCGCGTGAGGCGTTTTCCACGACGGCATCAAGTGTTGCGTCTGTGGTCGTGTGGTCCTCCATATCGACCCAGATGAAGACATCGTGTTCAACGGCGTAATCCACGATTCCCTCAAGGTTCTCAGCGAAGACGTCGTCGCCAATGTCGAGGCCTATCTGGCTTGGCTTAACGCTAACAGATGCGTCAAGCTCACGCTCGCTAATTTCGGCGACGAGGTAGCGGTACTCCATCATGTCGTCAAAGGCGGGCATATGCTCGTGATAGTGCTCTCCGAGAAGATTAAGGATGGCTCCGATGCCCTGTGCGTTCAACTTGACGGCGTGTTCGAGTGCGCCCTCAGGTGATTCGGCGGCAACGAAGTTATCGGCTATCGGCGGGATCACGTCTGTCAATTAGCTTCCGGTAACAAAAAACATCGCTTTTCTTGATAGACGTTGGTCTGTATGCTGTTTCAGTAGAAGACGTAGACTCCTTGCGCTAGTGAATGCCTGGGATGGGACGGAAGCCAGTGGAGGCGATATCCTATGGCGCTGGCCAATTATATTTGGGACCCATTTTCGGATAAGACAGTTCATAAAATACGAACCGCGTTAGTGGTGCGATATTCAGCCAACGAACCCAGATATGACAGTGCATCTCCCGACCTAGTAGATCTAGTTTACAATAATATCTATGTAATCTAATACTCCTTGGGTGTAGCTAGTTCGAGTATAGTGAACTCCCAACGAACTGTACAGGTAGTATTACATGGCTTGGACAAAGTCGAAGACATTCTACTTCGGAGCAGCGACGCGATGCTTGGGTTAGTCTTAGGGTGACGTGTAGATGCACTTGGACGAGTATTGCGTTCCTCCTCCGATATGTATGTGGGCCGAGTTACTTGACTCCTGTTCTCATTATACGAACTATTTTACCGGTGGACGTCATGTAGATCAGATATGGCGAACGGCAAACGAACATACGAGACAACCGAGACATCCTTTGAAGTTATCCACGCGATAGAGCGCACAGGTGGTGCGACGTTTACCGGGCTCCGATCCGAATTGAATCTACCGAAAAGTACTCTGTACTACCACCTAAACACGCTAGAGGGCCTCGGCTATGTGGCCAAGGAGAATGGGGCGTACCAGCTTGGTCTCCGATTTCTCTCCCACGCCGAGAATGCGAAGCGGAAAGAACCTGCCTATGACATCGTACGGTCGAAGGCACGTGACCTAGCCGATCGGATGCCCGAGGAAATAGACTTCTCAACGGAAGAGAACGGTCGGCTAGTGGTTGTATACCACAATATCGGCGGCTCAGCGATGACTGACTTCAAGATCGGACAATACCTGTACATGCACACGACGGCGGACGGAAAGGTTCTGCTTTCAGAGATGGATGAAGAACGCGTTGACGAAATAATTGATCAGTGGGGGCTTCCACAACTAACTGAGAACACGATTACCGATCGGACAGAGCTCAAGGCGGAACTTGATGAAATCCGGGAGCGCGGGTATGCGATTAACAACGAGGAGCACTATGATGGGCTCCGGAGTGTCGGCGCGACGATAACGAAACCGGATGGTAGCGTACTCGGCGCACTCGCTATCGACGGGGCGACCTATCGTCTCACCGACCAGCAGATTCACGATCACGCCGTTGACCGACTGTTTGAGACGATTGACCAGATCGAGTCAGAGTTTAAAGACGAATAGTTGGACCTAGTGGACTGATTCTGTACATCTTCTATCGGCTGCCGTCTACAAGGGACAGATATAAATGGTATGAATATAACAATATAATCAGAGTTAGCATGGCAGATTCCGAAGCGAGAACGGCGAGAGAGGAGTGGGGGAGTCGCTTTGGCTTCCTCATGGCCTTGCTAGGAGCGATGGTCGGTGCGGGAAACATCTGGAGGATGCCTTTCACGACAGGCCAAAACGGGGGTGGTGCATTCCTCATCGCGTACCTCATCTTCCTGTACCTCATCGCAGTTCCTGGTCTCATGGCTGAGACCATGATCGGGCGCTACACGCACCACGGGGTGATTGGTTCGTTCAAACAACTCCTTGACAGCAAGTACGGTAAGGGACTTGGCATCGTCGTCGTGGTGATCAATATCGCGTTGATGTCGTACTATGCGCCCATCATCGGTTGGGCGCTCTACTACGCAGCACATTCACTCATGATGACGTTCACACAGTCCGGATTCCAGCCCCAGGCGTTCTGGCAGGGATTTATCTCAAACCCAGGTCTCGTCATTAGTATGCACACACTGACGATGGCCGGTATCGCTGGCGTGCTCATCTTCGGGATTCGGCGAGGTGTCGAACGCGTCGTCAAATGGCTGATTCCGCTTCTAGTCGTTGCGCTTGTCGCCGCTGGAGTCCGCGGTATCACACTGCCTGGGGGTATGCAGGGGCTATCGTTTGTCTTCACTCCCGACTGGACGTACCTAACCCGTGGAAGCACATGGATCGCAGCGCTTAGCCAGGCCCTCTTCTCAACGGGACTGGGTTGGGGGATCGCACTCACCTATGGCAGCTATCTCGGACGGTACGACGACGTCCCGCTCGGTGGCGGAATGTTCACTGCTATCGGCAACACGAGTATTGGACTCCTGGCAGTCTTCGCAACTTTTCCGGCGGTCTTCGCATTCGGGCTTGAACCAAGTGGCGGATCGGGCCTCCTATTCGTCTCGATGGCGGAGGTGATTCCGCAGTTACCTGGCGGTGCAATCTGGGCCATCGTGCTGTTCGTGTCCTTCTTCTTCGCGACATTCACCTCCGGGCTCGGCATCACCGAAGTCGGAGTCACGACAATATCCGAGGAAACACGGCTCTCCCGGACCGGTGCAGTCGTTGCGGTCTGCACGGCTATCTGGGCATTCGGTCTTCCGAGTGCTTACTCGTCGACCTTCCTTGGTCAGATGGACTTCATTATCGGTCGGTACGGACTCCCGCTCGCCACACTAACTATCGTCTTACTCATCGTGTTGAAGTTCAGTCCCGAGCGCGCGCGAGTAATCGCTCTCAATCGCTACGCCGGTATTCACGTTGGCCCGTGGTGGAACTACGTCATCACCTATGTCATCCCGACCGTGATGGTCGTGATCCTCGGGTACGGTATTGTCACCAGTATTGGAACCGGCAACCAGACACTGATGCTCATCGGCGTTGCGCTCATGATCGCGCTCGTGGGCGCAAGTATGATTGCAGGAGGTATTATCAACCAAACACCGTCTGAGCCCGTAGAGTCAACGGGGGGTGACTGAAATGGCGCTCTCAACGCTTACATGGTTCGTGATGATATTCATGGTATTCGCACTCCCTGTCGTCGCAAGCGCCATCCTCGTACGGTCGATGCGGACGGAGGGACGCAAGCTCACACTACTCAACGAGCAGAGCGACATTGAGGGTTACTCGCCGCGCGCACTTCAGGAGCTTCGGGAATGGATTGAAATGAATCCAGATGACCCGTACGCACAGACCGCCAAACAGCGCTACAACGAATGTGTCAGGACGCTCCGTCGAGTTGAGGAGCCATACTACGACTGGTCCGACAAGCAGATTCAACAACTCGAGACAATAGACGATGGAAATTGACAAGGCATTCGACCAGAATGTGCGCACTGACGCGGCCTTCACGACGATCGATACTCACACTGGTGGGGAGCCGACGCGGATCATCGTCGATGCTGCCGATCAGTTCACCCTGGCTGGTGACACTGTCCGGTCGAAGCGCGATTCGTTCGCCGAGGATTCGGATTGGGTTCGCGACCTCTTAATTCGGGAGCCTAGGGGACACGACGATATGTTCGGTGCAGTCGTCGTTGAACCAGAAGACGACTGTGCCGATATTGCGGCGTTCTTCATGGATAGCAAGGGCTACCTGGATATGTGTGGCCATGGAACGATCGGTGTCGTCTCCGCACTCATTGAACTAGGAGAGTTGTCATCCGCATCTACCGTCTGCGTTGAGACGCCGGCTGGACTCGTCAAGACGCATCCCGAATATGACGACAATGGCGGTGTTGAGCGAGTAGTCGTACAAAACGTTGATTCGTTCGTCTATAATTCCTTTGAAGTCCCAGTTTCGTTCCTGAAGACGCCTCTTTCCGTTGATGTCGTCTACGCGGGGAATTTCTTCGTACTGGTCGACAGCGAGCAACTCTCCAGGCCACTTGAGACGACATACACTGACGAGTTTATCGAGTGGGGACTCGAGATTCGGCAGGCAGTCAACAACGAGTGCGATATCGTTGATCCACGCACCGGCGAGCACGCTGCGGTCGCGATCACAGAGATTTACGAACATGCATCGGACGTTGACCGAAGCGTCGTTGTATTCGGTGATGGGCAGATTGATCGATCTCCATGTGGAACTGGTACGTGTGCAAAGATGGCACTCCTATACGAGGAAGGTAAATTATCCGTTGATCAAGCTTATCCCTACGAGAGCATCATCGGCACGCGATTTGAGGGGAAGATCGTGGACTCTACAGATCGCAACGGCACCATTGTAGTGACGCCTACGGTCGCTGGATCAGCGTACATCACAGGAAAGCACACTTTTATCAAGGATTCGAGAGATCCACTGCAAAGTCTGAGGATCTCCGGAACTGAAGAGTGATATCTACATATCGATAATATAACGACGGTCATAGCGCCCGCCGTCCAAACCGGACTGGCTACTGCTATGGGAACGCCCACGTTATTGGCTTGTGTGGCAGATTACGAAAGTCGTCATTTCCCGTAATAGACTCTTTTGAGCTGTGGATACATTTCGATACGACGACACTATCTATAAGTATCGATTAGAAGTAGTTGCTGGGAGTTGCTTGGAGCAGTCTCTAGCACTCCTTGACGGGATTTAGCCCCGGCGAGTACGGCGGGAACGTCCCGAAATCGGGGCCGTCACGGACCCCGCGGACCGTGACGGCCGACTGAAAATACGGCGCTCCATCGAGAACGATGAGCAGCTCTTCCTCAAATTCTTTTCATAACTCTAAAATGAAATGTTTTGCGTGCTCGGCCGTGACGTACTCAGTGAATCGGGAGAAGAAGCGATCACCGTCTTCGGTGATCGCGCCGGCAAACACGGCCACTCGCGCTGTCCAGAGAGTTCGGCGGAGGGCCGCGTGTCGTGCGGAAACCACGCGGTACGCGCTCAACTTGCATGGATTTCTTCGTCTGGTCGATACAGACTACGGTGGCGTCCATCTCCCGCCGTCTTTTTTGACCTCATCATGGAACTCCTCTTGCTCGTCCTCGTCGCCCTTAGTGGCTGTACGGCGTGGTTTTTGATATCTCACTCCCGCTTCTTTCAACAGCCGCCGACAGCTCGGAATTGAGTACCCAAGCCGAAGGCGTCAGCGAGAAATTCTTGGGCGAGCGCCGGCGTCCACGCTGGCGTGTCAATCCCAACGTCCTCGGGTGAACCGTGGACGGCGTCTTCGAATTTGTGTTGCTGTGATTCTGAGAGCTTCCGCTTTCTTCCAGTTCGCTTATCATCAGTAACAGCCTGCTCAAGCGACTTGTCGGTGTCGAGTCGCGTGAGCCAGCTGTAGATCGTTCGCCGGCCGGTATCGTGCCACTCAGCGAGGTCGGTCTGCGTGACACCGTTCTTGTACGCGATCGCCGCTAACAGCCGCTCTGTCGGCTTCTTCCCGTCCACGTTGCCGAGAGCCTCTTGGAGTTCTTCGACAGAAATCTCATCGAGATGGTCCATTATGTACTGTCACAGTCTCCGTGCGGAACGTTCTAACGACTACGACAGTGGGGCCGATCAGAGCGTCCGTGCGCCAGTCGAGTAGCCCGACGAGATCCGCGACGCCGTGCCCCTCGGGGTTCTTCGCTGCCTCGGTGATCAATACACGTTGCTCGGCGTCGTAGCGCTCGCGTGTCATCATCTCAAACTTCGCCTTGACCCGCGCTCAGTCCATCGAGTTGTTCGGGTGTCCTTGGAAGTTGTCCTTCTCGACTTCGTAGGTCGCGCTCTCCCGAGAGTCATGGTGTGTGGGGCCATTTCGACTGAGACCCAGTCACCGATCTCGTGCACAATTTCTGTTGTTCGGAACTACAGAAAGAGGATAATTCTGGTCGTCTCAATGCATACGGTTCTCAACTGAAACGGTGACGTCCTCAGGTTTCGTAGAAACCTGATGGGCTGCACGAGAGCGCAGCTCTCGTGAACGCCGAAGCGCGGGGTTACCGCCTACCTGGACGGATTCGAGGCCGAGTTCATGGACAAGCCCTCCCCGCCACGAGCGAACCCCTCAGGATGAGCGAAGGAGGATGAGGTCGTTGACTACTGATTCTCGATGTCGCGTTGTTTGGACGTCACGGCACCGATCCAGCAGTTGTGTTTCCATCGGCTCACCGGGAAACACGCTCTCGCAGACACCGAGTTTCTCGTCGATGCCTATGGCTATCTGATCGCCCACCCCGGTTGAACGGTCATCTGGACGACACCGAGCGGAACCACGTCGAAAAATGGTTCTACACCCTCAAAATGCGCATCGGCCGCGTCCACCACTCGTGGGTGGGTAGTCGGGCGAGCGCACGCGATGGCTTGAACAGCTCATGCATTACGACAACCATCAGAGATCACATCACGCCCTTGATGGAATGCCGCCAGCCTAGAAGGTGCGGAACTAGACAGTGCCCAATTGGCGCTGTTTTGGTTTCTCGATCGGTCACTGTCTATGGTCGTCGGCCGCGAACGTCCGTCGGATCGCCTCGGTGAGTACGTTGACCCCGATATCCAGACTGGCCTCGTCGACGTCGAACGTCGGCGTGTGATGCCCGCCAGGGTGGTCAGTGCCGACGATCACGTAGGTGGCGAGCCCACCATTCTCCCGGACGCGACGCATGAAGTAGGTGGCGTCCTCGCTGGCACCGAGGGTGGCGGTCGGGCGGACGGTCTCGACGGCGGTTGTGGCGGACGCGACGTCGCCGACGACGTCCGCGAGCGTGTCGTCGCTGTCAACGCGCGGGGCTTTCCCGATCGTCGTCGACGAGAGGTCACAGGCGTGCATATCGGCCGCGGTCCCGAGGATACGGTCGACGCGTTCGGTGAGGTACGCGAGGACGTCGTTCGTGCCGGCGCGGGCTTCGAGGTCGATCGTGGCACGGTCGGCGACGACGTTCGAGGCGGTGCCGGCCTCCGCGCGTCCGACGTTGACTCGGGTGAGGGCATCGGCGTGCCGCGACACCCCGTAGACGTTCTGAATGGCCGCGGCCATCGCCTGCATGGCGTCGCGGCCTGCCTGGGGTGCGGAGCCCGCGTGTGCGGCCTCACCCGTGAACTCGGCGTGCGTCTGGCGTATCGCGAGGGGCTTCTCGACGCCGGAGACGATGGTTCCGGTCGGGTGGCCGAAGCCGACGTGAACCGCGAAGAAGGCGTCGAGGTCGTCGGCGTGCCCACTCTCGACCATTGGCTTGCCGCCACCGAGGACTTCCTCTGCGGGCTGGAAGAAGAGTTTGAACGTCCCGGCGAACTCGCTTGCCGCCAGTTCCTCGAGAACGCCGAGACCGATGGTCATATGGGCATCGTGGCCGCAGGCGTGCATCGCGCCCGCATTCCGCGAGCGGAATCCCTCGCATGCGGGTTCGTGGTCGTCGCCAGTCGCCTCCTCAACGGGGAGCGCGTCGATGTCGACGCGGAGGCCGATAACGGGGCCGGGCCCGTTCTCGAGAACGGCGACGAGTCCGGTCATGCCGCCGGCGGTGGCGTCAAGGACGTCCGAGCGAGCGCCGTGATCGGCCGCGCGCTCGTGCCAGCGGTCAAGGACGTCGTCCTCGGGTACGCCGAGTCGATGCTCGGGGGCGATAACGTCGCGGCCGACGTGGAGCGCGTCGACGCCGACGTCCTCGACGGCGTCGACGAGTCGGCTCGTCGTCAGGAACTCACACCACGACGGTTCCGGATACGTGTGGAACGCCCGGCGCCGCTCGACGCGCTCGTCCTTTGCGGCGGCCGCGGACTCGTCGCTCGCCATTCTGGTTACTCCGTGAGCCCGTCGAAGGCGTCGACGGCAGCCTCGGCGACGGCCATATCCTGTGAGACTTCGCCGCCGCTGACGCCGACAGTACCGACGATTTCGCCGTCCTTTTCGAGGGGATAGCCGCCACCGAAGACGACGAGACGGTTCTCGTCGGTCGTCTGCAGGCCCCAGAGGGATTCACCGGGCTGAGTGGGGGCAGCGAGTTCGTGCGTCGGCATCTGGAGTGCCGCCGCCGTGTACGCCTTATTCCGGGAAATCGAGACACTCGCCAGCCACGCCCCGTCCATCCGATGTTGGGCCACCAGATTCCCCGCCGGGTTCGCTACCGTTATCACCATCGCCAGATCCATCTCCTCGGCCGCCTCTTCGGCCGCCGCGATCAGTTCCGTTCCTTCCTCTAGCGTGAGTAACTCACTCATGGCGTTCGCGGATAGACGGGTTCCGCACTTAACAGTACGTGGCGAGAGGGGGTCTGTCGCCAACCACAACCAGTAGGATAGTTGTTAGTTAGTGGATAATGTCCGGCACCCGTCGTTCAGTGCCTGGTTACCTCGAAGAACGTCGGTGTCGCGGCGTCGCGTCGTCACTTGACGAACGGCTACACCGTCTCGACGAAGTGGGTGACCGTCCACTCGGGGACGCGGCGATCGCGGACGCACATCCGGTGGCGGACGTCGCCGAGGGTTCGATGCGTCCACCCGCAGTACACCTCGCAGACGTGCCACTCGTGCAAGCACATCGGGTATCGGACTCGACAAGCCGAGTTCGAGTGCAAGAATCCCGAGTGCCACGTATCGACGTTCCAAGCAGATATTAACGTGAGTGCGAACATCGCACGTCGCGTAGACCCGTGGGGAGAGAGCCTGCCGTAACAGGTAGGCGATGACTCGCTACAGGACGAGAGCCGTTGTGACACGGCCACGACTCAGTGTGAGCAGAGCGTGACACCCTCGAAGATGACACTCACACCGTTTCAAGAGTCGAAACCCACTGCCAGCGTTCACGAGACGCAGTCTCGTGAGCCAACCAGAACCCCCGGTCTGGTGACGACGACTAACTTGCATTCCCACCGTGTGGGAAGCCCCGCCGTTTACGGCAGGGAGGATGTCACACGACAGGTCGCGCACGATCTCACTCGTAAAGTGGGTTCGCGTCGGTCAACTCGTCGACGCGCGCGCTGACGTGCTCGATCACTGTTGAGTCGTCAGGGGCGTCAATGACGTCGGCGATGAGGTCGCCGACCTCGCGCATCTCTTTCGCTTCGAAGCCGCGCGTCGTGAGCGCGGGCGTGCCCGCACGGACGCCAGACGGGTTGAACGCCGAGCGCGTCTCTCCGGGTACCGTGTTCGCGTTCAGCACGATTCCCGTCTCCTCTAAGGCCGCTTCGACGTCCTTCCCGGTCGTGTCGGGATGTGATGGCCGGAGGTCGACGAGAACGAGATGCGTATCGGTGCCGCCGGAGACGAGCGTGAGGCCATTCGCCTTGAGAGCCTCGCCGAGCGCCTCCCCGTTCTCGACGACTTGCGCGGCGTACGCCTCGAACTCGGGGTCGAGGGCTTCACCGAAGCCAACCGCCTTCCCCGCGACGTTGTGCATGAGGGGGCCGCCCTGAATCCCGGGGAAGACCGCGGAATCGATGTCGTCCGCGTGCTCCTCGCTACACATGATGATGCCACCGCGCCCCGAGCGAATGGTCTTGTGCGTCGATCCCGTCACGAAGTCCACGATACCGACGGGCGAGGGGTGTTCGCCCGCCGCGACGAGCCCCGTGATGTGCGCGATGTCCGCGAGGTGGTAGGCGTCCACGGCATCGGCGGTCTCCTGGATGGCCTCCCAGTCCACCGTTCGCGGGTACGCGGAGAATCCCGAGATAATGACGTCGGGATCGGTCGAGTGCGCGAGGTCGTCGAGGCCCGCGTAGTCGAGGCGGCCGGTCTCCTCGTCGACCTCGTAGTGTTCGACGTCGTAGAGCTTGCCGGCGGCGTTCGCGGGATGGCCGTGCGAGAGGTGGCCGCCGTGCGTCAAATCGAGGGAGAGAATCGTGTCGCCGGGTTCGAGGATGGCCGTGAAGACCGCCATGTTCGCCTGCGATCCCGAGTGCGGCTGGACGTTGACGTGCTCGGCCCCCCACAGTTCCGTCGCGCGCTCGATGGCGAGCGACTCGACGTCGTCGGCGTACTCACAGCCGCCGTAGTAGCGTCCTTCGGGATAGCCTTCCGCGTAGTTGTTCGTCAACTCGGAGCTCTGGGCCTCCATGACGGCTTCGCTGACGTGGTTCTCACTCGCGATCATCGCCAGGGTGTCGTTCTGCCGCTTGCGCTCTCCCGTGAGGGCATCCGCGACTGCGGGGTCGGTCTCGCGTACTGTCTCGTACGTCATCGTGGATGCATCACGAGAGGTGCGTATAATCCTTCGCCAGCCCCTGTGGGTGGCGTTCTCGATGCCGCACGCAACCACAAAATATAAAATTCTCTAATTGTTGTGTTTGGCGGTGGTTCGCGACTCGAAGCGTGGCGTGAGTAGTTCCTCAAATGGCTATATGATGTCGATACCGAGCCTGTCTCGCCGCTTTCGAGCTATCTAATTTCGTGGTCGAAGGACGGGTCGATAGGTGTCGACGCGTAGCTATTTCCGGGCGTGCGCGCTCGTGTGGAGCATGCAGGTCGTGGTAGTCAGACGCACGGTCAGCGAGAGGACGGACGACGAGACGGAGGTGCGGGATGAGTGATACGACGGCAGGAGTGGTGACGTATCGGGACATCGAGCGGGCACGCGAACGCCTCGAACCTGGCGTCGTCAAGCGGACCCCGGTCGATCGCAGTACCTCGCTCGGATCGCTCGTCGACGCGGACGTCCACTTGAAGATGGAGCACCTCCAGTGGACGGGGTCGTTCAAGACGCGAGGCGCGTACAACAAAATCACGCAGGACACCGAACGCGGCGTCGATACGTTCATCGCGGCGAGCGCCGGTAACCACGCCCAGGGCGTCGCGCTCGCCGCGACCGAGTGCGGCGCCGAGTCGACGATCGTCATGCCGGAAAACGCCCCGCAGACGAAGATCGACGCGACGCGCGACTATGGAGCGAGTGTCGAACTCGTCGGCGAGGACTTCCAGGAGACGATGGGATACGCCCAGTCGCTCGTCGAGGGGACGGACGCCGAGTTCGTCCACGCCTACGACGACCCGAACATCGTCGCCGGACAGGGAACCCTCGGCGTCGAGATGCACGAGGACTGTCCCGAGATGAACACCGTCATCGTCCCGATCGGCGGCGGAGGTCTCATCTCGGGGATCGCGACCGCGATCAAGCACCACGACCCGAGCATACGCGTCGTCGGCGTGCAGGCCGAAGGCGCAGAGACCGTCCACGAGAGCCTCAAGAAGGACGCGCCCATCACACGCGATGAGACGGACACCATCGCGGACGGCATCGCCACCGGCGGCATTTCGGAGTTGACGCTGCGCACCATCGAGGAGCACGTCGACGAGGTCGTCACCGTCTCCGACGGCGAGATCGGGCAGGCGATTCTCCTCCTTCTCGAGCGCGCGAAGCAGGTCGTCGAGGGCGCGGGCGCGGCCTCGGTCGCTGCGCTCCTCAGCGATGACCTCGACGTCACGGGCGAGACGGTAATGCCACTGCTCTGTGGCGGGAACCTCGACATGACGATGCTCCAGACCGTGCTCGTTCACGCGCTCACCGATCGGCGTCAGACGCTACGCCTGCGTGTCCGTATCAGCGACAAGCCCGGGGAGATGGCGCGGCTCTCCGGGCTCATCGCCGAGCGCGGCGCGAACATCCACGATGTCCGGCATGTGCGGGCGGTCGATTCGCTCGACGTCGGGGAAGCCCACCTCGTCTTCCGGGTGGAGACGAACGGCGCCGAGCACGCGGCGGCCATCATCGACACGATCGAGGGCGCAGGCTACGTGGTCGACGACGTCACCAAGAAATCTTAGGAGAGCGAGAGGTCGTGTTTCGGGCGTCGACGGGCGGTTTTACCATCGACAAGTCCGACGCGTGGGGTGTGAAGCGAACGATCAGCACGGACGGCGCGGCGGCCGCGGTCGGCGCGTACAGTCAGGCGACGACGAACGGCGACCTCGTGATCACGGCGGGGCAACTCCCGCTCACGGCGGACGGCGACCTGCTCGACGACGCGTCAGTCGAGGAGCAGACTGCGCAGTGCCTCCAGAACGTGGAAGCGATTCTCGCCGCGGAGGGCCTCGACCTCGGGGACGTCCTGAAGACGACGGTGTACCTCGACGACATCGACGACTTCGAGGCGTTCAACGCAGCGTACAGCGAGCAGTTCGGCGAGGAGCCGCCCGCGCGGAGCGCGGTGGGCGTCGGTGACGTCCCGAAGGGCGCGGCCGTCGAGATTGAGGTCGTCGCAACGACCGACTAACGCGCCGCCGCGGCCTCTCGGAGGCGTGCGAGTATCCGGTCGCGATTCACCTCCCGGCCGTCGGTGGCATCGAGACGGCCAAGCACGTACTCGAGGAGATTTAAGTCTTTCAGCAACTCGAAGGCGTCCATGCGATCGAGGTCGAGTGCGTTACCGACCTCGCGAATCGTGCCGGCGGTGTTCACCGCGTCGACGAGTTCGTCGACCGTCACGGACTCGGGGGGACCCATACCGTCCGCGAGCAGTTCGGGCGAGGCGTCGTCAGTCGAGTGTGCCGTGGCCGGGGCCGATTTCGTCCCGTCGTCCGTTGCGTCGTAGCTGTCCGGGCTGTGGATGTCGTGTTTGATCATGTAGCGGCGGACGGTCTCACCCGCGACGTCCATCTCGATGGCGTCCGCCATCTCAGCGAACGTGTCGTAGCGAGCGTAGATCGCGGCGAGATATGGTTCGTCGCGAAACGGCGGCACGTCGAAATCCCGAACGTCGGCGAGCGACGCGGTAGTCTCGTCGTCGGGTGCCTCCACGGTGGACGCACACGGGACGGTGGCGGTGATGACTGCCGTTGGCGTCGAGTCGAGCGTGACCTCCGCGAGCGTGAGGCTGACGTCGTCGTCATCGGTGGGGAGGGCGTCCGCCGTGTCGAGTGTGAGCGAGAGCGCGCTGTCGTTGAGGTCGGCGTCGCGGACCAGCGAGTCAGGCGCGTCACAAAGGGTAAGTTCGACACTGGCGGAGGCGCTTGACTCGGCCACCGAAACGCTCTCCGAACGGACGGTGACCGGAGCGCGTCGCTCGCACTCCTCGAGGAACTGACCAAGTCGCCGGAGTGGGGTTCCCACGGACATTATATGTGAACCAATAACGTGGTACGGGGGCCTGAATATGTATGTGGAATAGTACGTCAGTTTATGTAGTGAACACGGAGGAACTCAGAGCGTTGGAGATTTTAGGTTTGTAGTTTCACCGACCCCGACACGGTGAGAATCCATGTGTGGGGTTCTCGGACTGTGACGGGTGGGACTGCTGGGAGTGCCAAGCACCCAGTACTCCTATCCTCCGTCATATAGGGACTCCCGGAGTTGTTTTTGCTTCGGGGAGTCCGGCAGACTTCAGCAGACTCGGAGTTACGTTCTGTGGTGCTTCCAGCAGTCGGGTACTGCATCGGTTCATTACAGGAACCGGCCGTTCACCTAACTAGTTCCGATTACGATCCTATTGCTTGGGGCGGACAGGCCGCCATCGTCGGACCCGCGGGAATCACTCTATTTCACGCTGATTCCTCCCACTCAGGAGTCGCCTGTCCCTTCAAAGCACGGAATACGAAATCTGAGCTGGCTATCGAAACGTGGATTGCTCCCTAGTTGTCGGATTCATCCTGTGACTGAATCCGCAGGTATTCCCCCCAATTCTGTATAATAGTCTACACGTCGAAATAATAAAGTCGCAGCGAGACGTCCTCCGTCTATAGTGAGGACAGTTAACAGTACACAAAAAAGATGCGCGGCGTACAGCAGGCGGACGGCTGGCCGCGTCGATCGGCAGCCGGCGGCAATCGTTCGGCCGCGGCAGTCGGTGGAGCCGTGAGTCTCGTGACCGTCGCGGACGTCGCGCACGACGATCTCGCGTTGATGCCGACCATCCGCTCTCACTCCAGCGACGTGCTCGAAGTCGTCTCGCAGTCCGCGACCGATCCCGACACGGGGCAGTTCTTCTTCCTCGTGGAGGGCGCCGATGACGCCTTCGAGATGGCGCTCAACGCCGATCACACCGTCCGTGACTGGACGCTTGTCTCCGAAGAAGGCGACACGCGCGTCTATCGGATCGGTCACCCAGATAACGTGATCCTCCTCTCGCCGGTCGTTACCGAGCTCGCCGGCCTCATGCTTGACGCGAGGAGCAACGACGGTCACGGGTGGACTGTCCGCCTCCAGCTCTCCGATCGCGAATCGCTCGCCGACCTCTGGGAGTTCTGCGACTCGAAAAATATCGAATTCGATCTCAAGCGGACGTACCGCCAGGACGGCTGGACGACCGGAGAGCCGGCTACCCTCACCGACGCACAGCGCCAAGCACTCGTGACCGCGTACGAACTCGGCTACTTCCAGGAGCCACGCGATGCCTCCCTCGCCGACCTCGCCGACGCGCTCGACATCTCGCCGACCGCCGTTAGTGGTCGAATCCGGCGCGGCACCGCAGAACTGGTCGAGGCGATGCCCCTCGAAGAGTGACATCCTCGCCTACGGTAAGCGGCGGGGTTTTCTCGCTAGTTAAAGCTAGTCGCGCGCTCGATCTCAGACCGCGAGCACATGGTCGTCGCGTGGCTCGTAGATTTCGCCGCCCATCCGGAGGTCGTAGAGTGTATCGAGCGTCTCGGCGATAGAGATGCCCTGTGCGGCGAGCGCGGCGGTCAGGACGCCGAGCGGGACGCCCTCGGAGTAGTCGTTACCGAGTTCGACGAGAGCGGCCTTCACGTTCCCGGTCGACACCGTATCGCCGACGGCGACACGCTCCCACTCGACGTCGTGGCCGGTGACGCTGGCGTGGCGCCGATAGAGATCGACGGCATCGTTCGAGTCATCGACTGCCGTGTGGAGGTCGCAGACGGGGCATGTGACGACGCCGGCTTGTGGTTCTTGTGCGGCCATGGCGTTAGGCGTTGTAGGCTTCCTGCGCGAGCCGGTGGAGTTTGTGGACGGTGTGTTCGTTCGGGCCGAGCTGGGCCTGCGCGAGCGCGCCAGACCGGAGCCCCTCGTACTGGCGCTCGACGAGTTCGAAGTCCTCCTCTTGGAGCTGGCGGCTCGTCTGCACGAACTTCTCCTCCTCCTCGGAGAGGTCAGCATCGCGGAAGTAGTAGTCGGCGACGAGCTGGAAGCGTCCCTCGTCGATCGGATCGATGATGTACGTCCCGTAGCCGTCGGCGGTGCCGTACATGTTGACGGTGAAGTTCGGCCAGAAGTAGTAGAACTTCGCCTCGTGCTCGTCGTGGATACGCATCTCGTCGTCGACGTCCTCCTTGTGCTGGTAGTGAAGGATCCAGTGATAGTCGTTGACTTCGAGTTCGGACTCCATGAGTTCGAGTCCGCGCACCCAGTCCTGGTGGTTCGCCTGGCAGTGGTCGCACTCCGAGTAGTTCCCGCTGAACGTCTTCCAGTTGCACTCGACCTCGGAGACGTAGCGGCGCGCGTGCTCGTACTCGCCGAGGGGGAGCGCCTCGAGTTCGTCCTTCATCGATCCGGCCTGCTCGGCGAGCGTGCGGTCGGGCTCGTCGTCGAAGTTCACGAAGACGAGCGGGCCGATCGAGTCGGTGGTGACCTCCATGAGGCCGTTCTCCTCGGGGTCGAGTTCGTGGACGGAGTCGTCGTCGAGATCCGGATTGAGGCTGGCTTCCTCGAAGCTCTTCGGTGTGCTCGCGAGGTCCCCGTCGAGCTCGTACGCCCAGAGGTGGTAGGGACAGGTGATGCGGCCCAGCGTCCCAGGATCGGTCATCGGGGTGTCGTCGAGCATCTTCGAGCCGCGATGCGCGCAGACGTTGTAGAACGCGCGGACGTCGCCCGCGTCGTCGCGGGTGACGATGATCTGCTTGTCGCCGATAGTGCGCGTGAAGTAGTCCCCCCGATCCGGAATGTGATTCGTGTGGCCGGCGTACACCCAGTACTGCCCGAACACTTTCTCCTTCTCCATCTCGTGGACGTTCGGATCGGTGAAGTATCTCGCCGGCAGCGCGTTTGTTTCCTCGGTGATGTCGGCACTTACCGCACCGATCTCGTCCTGACCGTCATTCCACCGTGTCATGTGTGAATGGTGGGCACTCACCGTAAAAAGGGTTCGTCGGGAATAGGCCACCCGTATAAGTGAGTGCGGTTCGATTAGCCGATACCAGAAGAGGAGTGTAGAAGCGTGGACGGACGCGTGGAAATAACTCGATCGGGTGGACGACTACAACCCGATAGTATAAATGGCGCACATACGAGGGTCAACAGTCAAGAGAGGGGGTCTCGAATCCCGAAAGACGATGGACACGACCGACCGCTACGATACGATTGTTGTCGGGGTGGGCGGGATGGGGAGCGCGAGCGCCTACCACCTCGCCGACCGGGGACTCGACGTCCTCGGCCTCGAACGTTACGATGTGCCGCACACAAAGGGGTCGTCGCACGGGATCACGCGCATCATCCGGCGCGCGTACTACGAACACCCTTCGTACGTGCCACTGATCGAGCGCGCGTACGGTCTCTGGGACGGCCTCGCGGCGGAGACTGGGCGTGACATTATCCACCGGACGGGTTCGATCGACGCCGGGCCCGCGGATAACGCGGTGTTCGCGGGCTCGAAGCGCTCCTGCGAGGAGCACGACATCCCCCACGAGGTGTTGACGGGCGCGGAGGTGAACGAGCGCTTCCCCGGCTACGACCTCCCCGAGGAGTACCGCGCGGTCTATCAGGAGGATGGGGGGTTCGTCGTCCCCGAGCAGGCGATTATCGGGCATACGGTCGCCGCGCAGGCGCGCGGCGCGGAGATTCACGCCCGCGAGCAGGTTGAGGACTGGGCGGAGACGAACGATGGGGGCGTGCGCGTGCGAACAGATCGCGGCGTCTACGTCGCGGACTCGCTCGTGCTCGCGGCGGGCGCGTGGACCCACAAGCTCGCGGATACCCTCGACGAGCTCGCGATTCCGGAGCGCCAGGCGCTCGCGTGGTTCCAGCCAGATCAGACCGCCCTCGAAGACTACCAGCCGGAGACGTTCCCGGTGTGGAACCTCAGCGTCCCTGAGGGGCGCTTCTACGGGTTCCCCGTCCACGACGTCCCCGGGTTCAAGCTTGGGAAGTATCACCACCGCGAGGAGACGGTGGACCCAGACGACTTCGAGCGGGAGCCGAACCGGGCGGACGAGGCACTGCTCCGGGACATCACGACGAAGTACTTCCCGGGCGCGGCGGGGCCGACAATGGGGCTCTCGACGTGTATGTTCACGAACTCGCCGGACGAGCACTTCATCCTCGATACGCTCCCCGAGCACCCGCAGGTCGCGGTCGGCGCGGGCTTCTCCGGGCACGGCTTCAAGTTTGCGAGCGTCATCGGCGAGGTCCTCGCCGACCTCGCCGTCGACGGCGAAAGCGAACACCCGATCGAAATGTTCGGCCTCGACAGGTTCGACTAAACGTCTACTGATACCATATAGAAGAACGCAAAATATCTAAAAATATCGGAGAGCTACTTTGATTGGTCACAGGATATATAAACACCTCTGGTTGCTGTGACGAATGTTTATAGTGTGCGGTATCAAGGAACTTGTCGTATCAGAAGGTGTGTGCTAGGGTAACACAGAATGGGCCCGACCGGCGGACGCGTCTCGGGGGACAGGCATCGACGGGAAACACGGACACCCCCACGACACGGGGGACGTAGAGATGGTCGATACGGCACAAGACAGGTGGACTCTGACGACGGGGGTATCGCATGGCAAGCAGTGACGATGACAGGATGACGAAGGGGGTATCGCATGGCAAGCAGTGACGATGACAGGATGACGAAGGGGCTCCAAGTCGATCTCTTCCATCCGGAGACCGAACGTGAACCCGGCGACGGGAACATCGAGAAATGGGGATTCGACATCCACCCGGTCGTCTTCCCCGCCGCGCTCTTACTCATCGCCCTCTTCGTCGTCCTGACGCTCGTGC
Source organism: Halarchaeum salinum (assembly GCF_039520965.1). NCBI lineage: Archaea > Methanobacteriati > Methanobacteriota > Halobacteria > Halobacteriales > Halobacteriaceae > Halarchaeum > Halarchaeum salinum. Next base: position 8,612 of record NZ_BAAABL010000066.1, on the reverse strand, counting down.
TCGGACAGGACGCTGCGCGGGTCTACTCCGCCATCCGTGGCTTCTTCGAGGGGAACTTCGGCTGGTTCTACCTCCTCTCTGTGAACATCTTCATCGTCACGCTGCTCTTCTTCGCTGTCAGCAAGTACGGGAAGATCCGTATCGGCGGCGTCGAGGCGGAAACGGAGTTCAGCACCTTCTCGTGGATGGCGATGCTGTTCAGCGCCGGCATGGGGATCGGGTTGATGTTCTACAGCGTCTCCGAACCCCTCTACTACTTCTCGAACGTCCCCGGCTTCTACGGTGCCGAAGCCGGCACTGGCGCGGCGGGCATCGACGCGATGACGCAGACGTTCTTCCACTGGGGATTCCACCCGTGGGCGATCTACGGGTTAGTCGGATTGGGACTCGCGTTCTTCTCGTTCAACCGCGGGCTCCCGCTGACATTCCGCTCAATCTTCTGGCCGCTCCTCGGCGAGCGCATCTACGGCTGGCCGGGACACGTCATCGACCTCGTGTCCGTGTTCGCGACGCTGTTCGGACTCGCCACCTCGCTCGGCCTCGGCGTCGCCCAGATCAACACTGGGCTCTCCTACATCCTCGGGAGCAGCATGCTCGGCGTCGCGAACGTCCCAACCGGGACCATCGCGCAGATCGTCCTCATCGTGGCCATCACGGGCATCGCGACGCTCTCCGTCGCCGCCGGCCTCGACGGAGGGATCAAGCGCCTGAGCACGCTGAACGTCTATCTCATGTTCTCGCTGCTCGGCTTCCTCCTCATCGTCGGCCCGACCGTCTTCATCCTCAGTACGTGGGTGCAGGGCCTCGGGGCGTACTTCGGCAGTCTCCTCACGCTCTCTTTCTTCACCGGAGCACTCGGAGAGGGAGCGTCGACCGTCCACGCCTGGACGGTGTTCTACTGGGCGTGGTGGATCGCCTGGTCGCCGTTCGTCGGTATGTTCGTTGCACGCATCTCGAAGGGGCGGACCGTCCGGGAGTTCGTCATCGGCGTGCTCGTCCTCCCGTCGCTGTTCTCCACCGTCTGGCTCGCAGCCTTCGGTGGCAGCGGGCTCTACAACTCCCTCGTCGGGAACGGTGCAGTGCTCGCGACGTACAACGATGTTGGGCAGACCGTCGCGATGTTCGCGATGCTTGATCAGTTCCCCATCGGTGCGATCTCGGGACTGGTCGCGACGCTACTCGTCGTGACGTTCTTCGTGACGTCCTCCGACTCCGGGTCGCTCGTCGTCGACCATCTCACCTCCGGCGGGAAGCACGACGTCCCGCGCGCCCAGCGCATCTTCTGGGCGGTCACCGAGGGCGGCGTCGCCGCGCTCCTCCTCTACGGTGGCGGCGAGGCGAGCCTCAACGCGCTCCAGACCGCCGCGATCGCGACTGGCTTCCCGTTCGCCATCGTCCTTCTCGTGATGTGTTACACGGTCTATCTCGGGCTTAGAAACGAGTATCAAGTCCTCGCGTCCGAGGAGTTCAAAGAACGCATCGACGACATGACCGGGGACGACTTCGATATCGACACGACAGACACGGAGGTGGTCACGGACATCCGCGAACGGAAGACCGACGTCGCCGATGACTGACGCCGCCGTGTCGCAATCGCGGACCGACCACGACGTCCCGCGCCAGCGGTCGTCGAACACGGACGCGACTCTCCCTATGCCGAAATGATCGACACCACACTTCGAGCCGGCACCGCCGCTGTCGTTATCGCCCTCTTCGGTATCGCACTCGTACTGATGGCGCGCGGCCAGTTACAGTTCGCCGGGCTCAGCTTCCTTGGCGCGAGCGTCCTCATCTACCTACACGAATCGCGGCTGTAAACTACCCCACCCTACTCCCTCGGCGTGGTCCGAGAGAGCGAAGCTCTCTCGTCATCACAAAAGACGCGGTGCGTCTTTTGAACGACGCCTTGAGGCCCGGAGGCTCCACCTTGAATTATGCTGAACGCCGTGACGCGCATCACTTCCCGTTGGCGTCCAGTTGCTGCGCATCAGCGCCCATTCGCTTGGAGATCATCGGGATCGTTGTCGAACGGACGACCTTGTCCGTCGTGCCACCGAGGACGTTGCCGAGTTTCCCGCGGTAGGCCGACCCCATCACGATGACGTCCATATCCTCGTCCTCGGCGTACGCGAGGATTTTGTCGCTGACCGAGCCGCTTCGTGTGGCGCTCACACAGTCCACGCCGTGATCGGCTGCCATCTTCTCGAGTTCGTCAAGCGTCTGCGCCGCGTACTCGTGGTACTCCTCGCGGAGCGCCGCCTCGTCGTCGCGAATGGAGAGCGTCCGCGGCACGCCCGGCAGGTCGATGACGTAGAGCGCATGGACGGTCGAGCCGAGCTCGGCGGCGAGCTCGATACCGTGTCGCGCGCCCATCTCCCCCTCGTCGCTCCCGTCGTACGGAATCAGCATCTCGTCGTACATACTCGACTATGTGGGAGATCCATCCAGTATCCGTAAAACTATTGCGCCGGATTTGCAGCTGAATGAACACTCATCTACCGTAGAGCACTCCGTATCGTCACTCGATTCCCCCGAGAGGTCGCCGGGGTACGTATAGGGCACAGGTTATACACCCGGAAAGATATACCCGGAGACGACCCTCGTCCGTATGGTATATGAACACAGGGTCTACGCTCCCGAAGCGTGCCGAGACGGTGGTCGTCGGTGCCGGCTGTGTCGGCTGTAGTGCCGCCTATCATCTCGCAGAGTTGGGACGCGAGGATGTGGTCGTCGTCGACCGCGGCCCCCTCTTCGAGACCGGCGGATCGACGTCGCACGCACCCGGACTGGTCTTCCAGACTACCGGGAACAAACTCATGGCGAACATGGCGTCCTACACGCGCGACCTCTACGGGGATTTCGGCGACTTCCGGACCTGTGGCGGCGTCGAAGTCGCCTACACGGAGGACCGCTGGGAGTTCCTCAAGCGCAAACGCGAGTGGGGGCGCTCCTTCGGTCTCGAAGGCGGCGAACTCCTCTCCCCCGACGAAGTCGTCGCGGAAGTCCCCCAAGTCGACGCGGACGCGATCCTCGGCGGATACTACCTCCCCTCGGACGGCAAGGCGGACGCCGTCAGCGCCTCCGCCTCCATGGCCGAGTACGCGCAGAATCGGGGCATCGAGTTCTATGGCAACACCGAGGTCACAAACATCGAGACCTCGAAGGGGAGCGTCGACGCGATCGCGACCGAGAACGGCCGCATCGAGGCCGACGAGGTACTCGTCGCGACGAACATCTGGGGCCCGCTCCTCGGCGACATGGTCGACACCGACATCCCGCTCGTCCCCTGCGCTCACCAGTACCTCGTCTCCGACGAACTCGACGCGCTCGAAGGTGCCGACCGCGATCTCGAACAGCCGCTGCTGCGCCATCAGGACAACTCCCTCTACTTCCGCCAGCACGGCGAACGCTACGGCATCGGCTCCTACAATCACGCGCCACTCCTCGTCGACCCCGAGGACATCTACGGCCCGGAGAAACTCGACGACCTCGGCCTCGAATATCCCTCTCTCCGGGAGTTCACGGAGGAGCACTTCTACGAGAACACCCACCCCGACCACGAGCGGACGGCGTACGACGCTGCGAGCGAACTTGTCCCCGCGCTCGGTGACTGCGAGTGGACCTCACAGATCAACGGGATGTTCTCCTTCACGCCCGACGGCATGCCAATCCTCGGCCCCGACGAGGGCACCGACGGGCTCTGGTGGGCGCTCGCCATTTGGGTCACCCAATCGGGCGGGGCCGGGAGCATCGTCGCCGAGTGGATGGAGCACGGCACCCCGCGTCTCGACGGGGACTCCGTCGACGCGACCGGCGCGCACATCTCGCGCTTCCAGCCCCACACTGGGAGCCGCGAGTACACCTACGGCCGGGGCACCCAGCAGTACCAAGAAGTCTATCAGCTCGTCCATCCGCGCGAGCAGCCACGGAGCGAGCGCGACCTCCGCCGGAGTCCCTTCTACCACCACCAAGAAGACCTTGAAGCGGAGTTCTACGATAGCGACGGCTGGGAGGTCCCGCAGTGGTACGGTGTAAACGAGGAATTACTCGATGAGTACGATGTCCCGGACCGCCCGGAGTGGCTCGCGCGCAACTGGTCGAAGGCTCACGGCGTCGAGCACCAGCACCTTCGCGAAAAGGTCGGGATGGTGGACATGACGACGTTCACCCCCATCGAGGTCGAGGGACCGGGTGCTGAGGTCTTCCTCCAGGGCCTGCTGACGAACGATATGGATGTCTCGTCGGGCCGGATGCGCTACTCCGCGATGCTCGACGAGGACGGCGGCGTGCTCGCTGACCTGACGGTCGCGCGCTTCGCCGACGATCGCTACGTACTGTTCACGGGCGGCGGGAGTTCCGCCACCCTCCACTCGCGGTGGGTCACCGAGCACGCACCCGACGACGGCTCCGTCGACGTCACCGTTCACGACTCGAGTCGCACCGGTATCGGCGTCTTCGGCCCCGACTCACGAAACGTGCTCGAGGACCTCGTGGAAGCGGACCTTTCGAACGACGCGTTCCCGTTCTACTCCGCCCAAGAGACCTACCTCGGGAGTATCCCGGTGACGATGCTGCGGCTCTCGTACGCGGGCGAGCTCGGCTGGGAGATCTACGCGCCGACCGAGTACGGCAGCCAGCTCTGGGAGGTCATCGCGGACGCGGGCGAAGCCTCCGACATCGCGCCGGTCGGGTGGGAGGCGCTCGACTCGACGAGCATGGAGAAGGGCTTCCGGCTCTGGGGAACGGATGTCACACCCGAGTACAACCCCTACGAGGCCGGTATCGGCTTCGCGGTCGACCTCGACACCGACTTCGTCGGGAAGGACGCACTCCTCGACGCGCGCGAGGACGGCATCGAAGAGCAGATCGTCCCGATCACGCTTGAGGAGGAGGGGGCGGTCGTTGACGCCGGCCACCCGGTACTCGTCGACGACGAGGTGGTCGCGTACGCCTGTCGCGCCGACTACGGCTATAGCATCGACGCCGGCATCGCCTACGCCTATCTCCCCACTGAGTACGCCGACGCCGGCCAAGCCGTTGAGATCGAGTACGAGGGCGAACGCTACGACGCGACCGTCCGCTCCGGCCCCCTCTTCGACCCCGAACGCGACAAAATGATGAGATGAGTGCTCTCTACCGCCCACGAGTACCCCCCGAATAGCGGAACCGTGACATCCTCCCCACGGTAAACGACGGGGCTTCCCACAAGGACAGTCCTTGCTGGATTGGGAACCTCGGGTTTGTATTCCGTCGTGATACTGGGAGTGCCACGCCCCCGTTATCCCTATCCTCGATGGATTCGGGAGTACCTTGCTTGTTTTCTGACGGTATCCACAGCGGGCGGTTCGACGGGGATACCGTCGAACGACCGAGTGGAACTCCCGGTACTGTCTCATTACATCGGGCGGGTGGACCGCCTCGGTTGGTCTTACAGATGGCCTCTACCCGTGTAAATCTACTGCTGGCGGCGATTCAACCCCGCGCTAAACCACGGGGTTTTCTCGCCCATGAAAGATAACCGATCGAAAAGTGCTCGTCCTCCGAGAGGGAACGCACGGCATACCGATCGAGGAGTACGCTGCGGCGATCCGCGACCCGAGGGGACAGTCATCCTCGCGCGCACACGGACCGAGGAACAGAGGGGCGAGCGAAGGACGCGGGCCGCTACAACACGTCCCGCAGATACGCCCGCGCGTCCGCTGTCGTGAGCGGGATCTCGTCGTCGGTGAGCAGGCCCTCGAACAACTGCACCGTGACCGGCGGCCGGAGGCCGGTTTCGGCCAGTAGCTCGCGGTCCGTCAACACGTCTCGGGCGGCTGCGTCCGCGGCGATCGTCCCGTCGCGCCCGACGACGATCACCCGGTCCGCAATCTCGGGGACGGCGTCGAGCGACGGCGTGAACAGGACGACGGTCCCGTCGTGGCCGGTCACGAGGTCGCGGATGCGCTCTCGGTAGTGTGCGTCGACGGCACCGAAGGGCTCGTCGAGCAGCAGAACGTCGGGATCGAAGGCGAAGACGCTCGCCACCGCGGCGCGTTGCTTCTCGCCGCCGGAGAGGCGGAAGGGCGGCCGATCGAGCAGGTCCGCCAGCCCGAGTTCGTCCGCGAGCGCCGCGACGCGACGCTCGGCGCGCTCGCGCGGGAGGCCGAGTTGCGCCGGTCCGTACTCGATGTCCTCCCGGACGGTCGTGTTGAACAGGTAGTCCTCGGGATCCTGGAGGAGGACGCTGAGGCGCTCCCGGACGACTTCGGCGTCGGTCGTCTCGCCGAAGTACGTCACGTCCCCGGCACTCGGCTCGACGAGCCCGCCGAGCGCGAGTTGGAGCGTGCTCTTACCCGATCCGTTCGCGCCGACGATTGCGACGCGCTCGCCGGGGTCGATCGCCACGTCGACGTCGCGGATCGCCGTCGTGCCGTCGGGATACTCGTGAGTCAGCCCCCGCGCGTCGATCACGGGCTCCACCGGATCACCCCCGAGGCGACGACGGCGACGGCGGCCAGCGCGAGCAATGCGTAGTCGGCGGCGTCGACGTGACGCGATCGACGGTACGGTGACGGCGGACGCGCGCCGCCCCGGGCGCGCATGCCCCGCCCGACGCGTTCGCCGCGATCGAGCGCCCGGAGGAGGAACGTCCCCGCGAGCCGCCGCGCGTCACGCCAGCCCTCCCGGGGACCGCCGCGGCCGGTCGTCCGACTGTTGCGCGCGAGCACGAGGCGCTGGAGTTCATCGAAGAAGAGGAACAGATACCGGTAGGTGACCGCGATGACCCAAACGAGCGCGACCGGGACGTACAGGTCGCGCATCGCGGCGACGACGGCCGAGAACGGCGTCGTCACGACGAGCAGTGAGAGGAGCGCGACGCCGACGCCGACGCGGAGGGCGAAAAAGACGACGTAGGCTATGCCGGCGTCGGTGACGGTCAGCCCGGCGATCCGAAGGAGCGCGTCGCCGGGCATGAGTACGGCCTGCGGGAGGACGACGAGCGCGGAGACGAGCGGGACGACCGCGGCGCGGGCGACCAGCCGACGGAGCGGAACTGCCGACAGCCGCGCCAACGCGACCGTCAGCACGGCGAAACAGAGCACCACGACAAGCGTCCGCGTGATCACCACCGCGAGCGCGAGAGCGGTGATCGCGCACAGCGAGACGCGCGGATCGCGGCGCTGGAGGAACCCGTCGGCGTCGGCGATTCGTTCGGCGGCGAAGACGGCGCGAAGCGCGCCCGTGAGTGTCTCGGCGGAGCGGCCGACGACGCCGGTCACCGTTCGAGCAGCCGCCCGGTCCCGAGTGCGACGGCCAGCGTGAGCAGCGTGCCGAGCGCGGCAGACGCAAGCGTGCCGAGCGGGCCGTTGAGGCCGGGTACGGTGTAGCCTGGAAGCAGGCCGCTCACGGCGCTACTCGCAGCGTCCGCCGCGCCCGTCGCGTGGGCGGCGTTTTCGAGCGGCTCGGCGTAGCCGACGACGCCGGACGCCCACGCGAAGACGGGCGCGAGGAGGACGAGCACGAGGAGACAGCCGAGCGCGCCCCGGAGCCACGGACGCGTCGCGACGGCGTCGGCGTTCATGCGCCCACCTCGACGGCGGGCGTCTCGTCGGCAGAGCGCCCGAGCACGAGGTCCGGACGAGCGTCCGCGACGTAGCCGTACACGGCGGCAGTGATCGCACCCTCGATGAGGCCGAGCAGCGCGTGGCCGACGACCATGATGGGAACCGTGGTGGTGAGTTCGTAGGCGAACGCCGACGAGAGCCCGATACCGAGACCGACGACGAGCGCGGAGACGGTGATCGCCCCCCAGCCGGCGACGAAGGCAGCGCCAGTCTCGTGGACGCTCCGGCACGCGCGGAAGAGCGCGTAGCCGACGAGGACGTCGACGACGCCCATCGTGAAGACGTTCGCGCCCAGCGCGACGATCCCCCCGTCGCCGAAGACGAGCGCCTGGATCGTCACGACGGCGGTCATGGCGAGCACGCCGAGCGAGGGACCGAGCAGGATGCCGGCGAACGCGCCGCCGACGAAGTGCGCACTCGTCCCGCCCGGAATCGGCCAGTTCAGCATCTGCGCGGCGAATATGCCCGCCGCGATGACGCCGAGGAGCGGCGTCCGTTCGTCACCGAGCTCGCTACGGGCGCGCCGGACCGCCAGCCCGACCGCGACGCCGGAGCCGAGCCAAAAGAGTCCCGCGACCCACGGGTCGAGGAAACCGTCGGGGATGTGCATCGGTGTCTGCACGGAGACCGAGCGGGAGAATAATACTTTGGGTCACATTCGTAATACGGGTTGGGTGTCGACTGTCACCAACGAGGATCGTACACTAGATGCCGTCGCGCTGGTGGTACGCGATTGTGGCGTCCGGGTGGTCCTCGACGACGAGGCGGTCCAGATACGGGCGGCGCGCGCGCAGGCTGACGAGTGCATCACGGAAGACCGGGTGGCCCCCTCCTCGCCGTAAACGACGAGGCATCCCACACCGCGCATGCGCGGGCCTCAAACCCTATCTGTCAGGCCCCAGTAGTACCGCGTGAGAGTCACAGATGACTGTCGACCAGCTCTATTGAATCCGCAGACAGCGTCGGGATGAGTCGTTAGAACGTTGGAAGTGAAGCGGGAGAGTA
>NZ_BAAABL010000065.1:0-15533 GCF_039520965.1 Halarchaeum salinum | reverse complement strand
CGAGACAACGAGATGATTTCACGAGCTCAGGCTGTGCCCGCTGTTGCGTCCTCGGGGTAAACACGTACGACGCTTGGAACTGTGACTCCTCCTTTGAGAGATGGCGCGTCAAGGATTCCTCGACTGGTTGGTTCGCCATCGAGACGGGCGGGATCGTCTGTTCGTCCTGCATCCGGCGGACTGCGGTGAAGAGGTCGTTGAGTCCGAAGACGTCGCTGCCGTACTCGGCGTCGAAGAGCGCCTTGATGAGCTGGCTGAGAATCTCGTTGGCGACGAACGCCCGCTCGTGTTTCTCCTGGCCGAGAATCATCCGCAGGATATCGTGGAAGTGATCGACCTTATCCTGGACGGCGTCCTCTCGATTCCGACCGGCCGCAAGTGCGGGCCGGATGTCGAAGAAGGAGAACGCGGGGATGGTCTCGGGGACGCGGAAGTGGTAGACGTCCTCTGCGTCGTCGAACTGTGCGTGGTGGCTGCGGAGATAGTTCTGGCACATGCCGTCGCCCTTTCGGTCAACGATGACGACGGGGCCACCAGTCGTCTCGCGGAGGGAGAGTGCGTCGTTGATGATGGCTTTCGACTTGCCGGCGCCCGTCGACGCGAAACGTCCGTAGTGGGTCGTGAGCAGATCCGGAGGAATGCGGACTGGCTCGTCCTCTGGATCCCCCGTTTCGTCGAGCGCGTAGCCGATCGCCATTCCCTCACGGAACTGCTCGCGGAGATCAGGATTTGGACGTGGGAGCGGGTTTCGACTTTGCTGCTCGGCGCGTGTCCCCCGAGAGCCCTCGATTGAGAGTTGTTCGGAGGAAGGGACGAGGAGGAAGTGCGCGAGTTCGCGCCCGCTCAGCACGAAGTCGGGTCGTGTCTTCCACCGGCCGGTGACGATGTCGCGATCGAGGAGGCGCTGGAGGGCCTTGCGTGCGTTCTTCTCTTTTTTCGCTTCGCGGAACCCACTCGAACGCACTCGTTCGGACTCAACGTCGTAGAATGGGCCGTCGAGTGGGTCGAACACCGGGGCGAGCGACGACAGTCGCTTGTCGAGTGAGTCTTGGCCGTCGTCGCTGGTTGGAACACCGACTGCCCGGATGTTCGCCGTGAACGAGCGCTGGGGGTTGGTCGCCTCGATCGCGTTGAGGCGGCGTTCGACGATATCGCTCAACTCGCGCTCGTCGCGTTCGTACTCCCCGAACTCGAGTAGGCCACCGATGATCCGCTGCGCCCACGTGTCTCGCCCATCGCGTAGGTCTTCTTTGCGGAGTCCAGCGTCGGATTGCCAGCTCTCCCGGCGCTCGAAGACGACCTGGAAGGCGAGTGGTTCCTCGGCGTCATTCACGTGGTCGATCAGCGAGGCGAGCGCCGCACCGGGCTGGTCGACAGCCGAGAGGGACTCTTCGTCCTCGCCGTCGGTGAATGGGGTGAGCGACGTCATCCAGTCTTTCTTGCGTGTGGCATCGCCCTGCCAGCGCACACCGTAAGGAGAGACCGTCTCGGTCGCCGGCCGTGCGAGAATCGTTCCGTCATCGGTCACCGTTGGCTTCTCAATCGGAGCCACAACATCCTCTGCGAGTTCAAGCGCGCTATTGTCGATGGACACCACTCTGTCCGCAGTCAGGTCGACGTCGGGCGCCTCAGCCTCCCCCTTGTCGGTGATGGCGTACTGCTCGTCCTCATCGAACTCGTACTGAAGATTGCCCTGCTGGTAGGCGTTGAGGAACTCCTCGCGTGAGTACTCGGCTGGCTGAACAAGACGAGACTCGACATCGAGGTCGACGCGTTCGATGTCGAAGGTCGTCGGATAGATCGACTGGAGCCGCTCCTCAACAGTGTCGAGTGAGTTGTCGGCACTGTAGTAGAACTCGACGGGCGCGTCTTCGCCGTCGCTGAGCGCGAGGAACTCGAAGCGCGGCGGCGTTGAGGACGACAACGGATTCAACGTCGAATCTAAGCCGGAATCTTCGCTAGTGAGCTTGTGGAGGCTCTCGAGGAGTCGCGGAATCCCCGACGGGTCCAGCTCTTCGGAAGTTGGGGTGACGCGGAGGTACTCACTCATCGCGACCACCGTCCGTCTCGGCGACCGGCTCTGATTCCTCGCTTGATTCAGCGGTCTGCTCGTTGAGTTGCTGTTGGAACGAATGCATCGCTGAGTTAGTTTCGTCGGTGGTTGCACCGGGCAGTTCGTCGCGGGTTTGGGTGGTGGGGTCGAAGTCGATGACCTGCTTTTCCTTGGGCATCGCCTCGACCTGGATGCCGCGCCACTCGCCGTCGACGCCAACGAGCGCTTCGGAGAAGCCGGCGTCCTCGTTGCCGGGGACGGCGTCCTGGACGTAGCGCATCTGGGCGTGATTCAGGCCGAACTCGTCGGACCACTCTTCATCCATGCCGTCGAGACGGTGGAACTGCTTGACCGCACACTGGTCGAGGATCGCCTCACTCTCGGCGTGCTCGAAGAACTCATCGACGGTCTGGGTGACGAGGCGAATCGAGAGGTCGTGGTGGCGGTGGTGGCGGAAGACTGTCTCGAGGAAGGCGAGACTCGCGGCGTCCTGCATGATGTAGCGCGCCTCGTCGATGACGAACACGACCTCCTTGTCCGTCTCCTTCGCGCGCTCGTAGACGAGGGAGATGAGGAGCTGCATGGTGAGGGCCGTACTCGAATCGACGCTGCCCTCCTGTTGGGCGAGGTCGAGATAGATCGTCTTCTCGTCCCGGATGTCGAATGCGGATGCCTTCCCGAGATTCGCGTGTCGGCCATCCTCTTCGAAGGGACGGAGTTGGTCGAGGAGCCACGTCGCGTCGGCCTGAATCTTCTCGGCTTCTGATTCAGAGCGCACGACGAACTCCTCGGGATCAGCGACCATCTCCTCGAAGACGTCGAGCATGTCGCGGATCGTCGGACTCGGATTGTCGTGGGTGGCGATATCGTCGGTGATCCCCTGTCGAGCGTATGCCGATCGGAGACCCAACTCAAGCGTCGTCCGCCGATCACCGAGGGAGATACCGCGGAGGGCGAAGAAGTTGGTGAGGAAGCTCATCGCGTCGTCGAGTTTCTCGTTGAACGGACTGGCATCCTCCCCCATCGCACGCTGCGCATGCTCGGGCGTCTGGCGAATCTCCAAGGGATTCAGGCCGAGCGTTCCGCCGACCGTGATTCGCTGAGCGTCGAGAGCCTCGGAGACGCCGGCCCAGTTGTTCAAGGGTTCGAGGACGATGCCAATGCGGTCGCTGTCCTGTTCGATCGAGCGGATGAAGTTCTGCTTCGAGCTGAACGACTTCCCAGAACCAGTGTCCCCGACAGTGAACATGGCGTAGCCGTTGTCGCGTTCGAAGGGGTCGATGACGACGGGGCTCTGGTTGTCCTTGTGGATGCCGAACTCGACGCCACCCTCCTCGAGAATCGTCGCATTATGCGGTGACGCGAGCAGCGCGCCAACAGCGCCGCCGAGTGCGATCGACTCCCGCCCAAACTCGTTGTCGCCGATGGGCGCAGCAGATTGGAGGGCGACGTCCTGCCGGCAGATCGCGGTCTTCGGCGTGAGGTTCGCCGGATCGTCCCGAAGCGTGCTCTTCACCGTGCGGACGGCGTCCTGCAGGTCGTCCTTCTCGTCAGCGCGAACGGTGATGAAGACGCCTTGGTCGAAGACGTTCGCACCGCTCTCGACGGCCTTGTAGGTAGCTTTGGCTTCGTCAGCACGCTCTTGGAGGTACGCACCACGAACACTCTGCTCAAGGTCCGCATCAACTTGGAGGTCGTCCGCAATCTCTTCAAGCTCGGTTCGGGCGCGCTCCTGGTTCTTCGGGGTGACGTGCGCGGTGAGGTCGAACTCGACGTCGGTCAGCTCGAAGAGATCGCTGAGGTAGCCGTCACTCGGATGGTCGGGGTACTCGGCGACGTAGAGCGTGCTCGTCCATTGCTCACCAACGTGGGCGGCACGCGTCTCCCACTCGATCGCGGCTGGGGCGATTGCCGTCTTGTGTGATTCGGCAATTTCGTCGAGAAGCCGTCCTTCGGCTTGGCCGTCTTCGAGCGTTTCTTCGTCGAGGACGTCGGCGAACTCGACTGTAGGTTCGTCGTCGCGGGCCTGATAACGCGTCCACGCGACGACGGCGGTCGCGGTGACAGTCACGGCGGCGAGGAGGTAGAGGAGGATCCCGCCGGGCGTCGTAGGGTTGAGCGCCCACTGCGTAAGCTGGTCGCTGAACCCCGTTGCGGCGGGGAGGAGGGCGTTATGCATCGCTATCCTCGCGTGTCTGGTGATCCATAGTTGGTTGCTGGCGGATGAGTGAGTCGGGGTCGTCGACGTCGTGTTCGTGGCCGTTCCAGAAGTCCATCGTGAGTGTGAACAGTTCGACCGTGGTGAGGCGGCGTGCCGACCAGCCACTCGCCTGCTGGACGAACTCGCTGCGGACCGCGGCAACACGGTCATCCAAGGTCTCGAACATCCGTGCGCGCCGTTCAGTCTCTTGGAGATTCTCTCGGCGGGTGACGAACGGGTTGAAGAGGAAGCCGATGACGGGAATCTCGGTCAGTTTCTCAGCGGGTGTGGATTCGTCGCGGTAGCGGTCGTAGACCTCCATCGGGGAGACCTCGACGCCGATGTAGTAGTGGAGTTGCTGGATGCCGCGCTCGCGCATCTCACGCGGCCGCGTTTCGAGGTATTCTTCGAGGAGTTCGCGGAAGACGGGATTCGCCTGAACGTCCTCGTCGTCGAGGCGGTCCTGGATGTTCTTAACGACCTGCTCAACCGGGAATTCGCGGGTGGTGGCGTGGAGTTTAAGCTTCGAGTCGAGTTCCTTGTTCGCGAACTCCGCGCCCGCTTCTTGGAGTTGCGCCCAGTCGCCGGACATGGCGAAGTCCATGTTGTCCGGGTCGACCTCGACGAACGCCTCCATCGTGCCGTCCGACCGCTGGATAGCGCCGGCGCCCGGCCAGGCGCGTTCGATATTGGTGAGGTCTTGGGTGCGTTCGTCCGGCTGGAACGGCGTATAGTTCGCCAGCCCACCCTCGTTCCGCACTTCCTCGTTCGTCCCGCTGTCTGGCTCGCCAGGCGTGCTGAAGGTGACACGGGGCCGTTTGAGGTATTGATAGACGTCGGTGGCCCACGTCCAAGCATTCAGATGGTTCGGGGCAACGTAGATGATGGCGACGCCGAGCCCGAATCCACCTGCAACGAACGGGAGGGCAAGCGAGTCGATACCAGTGAGTGCGGCGAGGAAGAGGCCAATGATGGGAAAGGCGATGAGGACGCCGACGTCGCCCTCCTCGATGTTGAGGTAGGGAATGTGGCTCTCCTCGCCGAACTGATTCATGATGCGTCTCGCGGCGGCGTCTGGATCTGTCGACATGTGTTAGTAGTTCTCCGGATCGTTCTCTGTGCGGCGATACGATGGCGAAGAGTCTCCGTCGTCTTCTTCCGATCCTGCTCGGCGGCTCGCCTGCTGGGCGACGGCTTGGCCAGCGGCGGCCTTCGGCCCCCAACGGGCAGCGGTCGTCGCGACTCCCGCACCACCGATAGATGCGCCAGCGGCGACGCCACCAACGAGTGCAGCGCCCCGCGTGGCCGTGCCAATCACTTTCGCAGTGAGTGGCGTCGCGTACTGGAACGTCTTCCACGTCACCAGCAAGGCGACGACCGGGAGCGAAACAGCAACGAGATACTTCAGGAACGGACTGCCGGGTGAGAGAGCGTGCTGCGAGTAGAGGAGGTCGTAGCCTTTGAACACGACGGCAGCGGGGAGTGGGAGGATTGCGAGCGGGACGAAGCGTTTGCTGAACCCCATCGCGACATCCGAGAGCACCGGAATGTTCCCGTAGGCGAGCGCGAACGCAATCGGCATTCCGTAGATATAGACGTAGAGGAGGACTTCTCGGATGTAGTAGAGTGCCTCCAATGCCCACATCGAGAGGCCGCCAAGCAGTCCGAATACGAGTGACAGACCGGGATTGGTTAGCGTTCTCTCAAGGAAATTGAGCATCGCGGCGCCGAGTGAGCTGAGGCTCGGGAGGAGCGCGACCGTGAAGCCGTTTACGAGGTAGAGCGTAAGTACAGCAACCCAGTACCACATGATGATGAGGAACGCACCAACCCACGCCGTCTTGCGTGTTCGTCGCGACTCATAGGTGCTCCCGATATTGAAGATCCGGATGAGATGCCGGCCTTGTACGCAGACCACGAGCAGGAGCAATGAGACAATCATGATTTCGCCACCAATCAAGGCATGATGGATTGACTCCCACGGTGCGTTCGTCGGCTGGCCGAAGACGAACGCCCCGTCTGTCTGCGGGGTCGGTGTTCCAAACATGTGGGTTGAGAGCTGCTGGTAACCGGTCGTGAGGCCCTGCATGAACAGGCCGGTGAACCAGCTGACGGCGTCCTTGAACCCCTGTAGAACAACGCCGATCAGATCAACCATCGTTACTGCCTCCTGACCATGAGCGTGCAGTTGTTGAACTTCTCAGCCGCCGAGTAGCGGATGTCGTACGTCTTTGAGACCGAGGAAGCATCGGGAGCGGCCTCAAGCGACAGCGTGAACGTTCCCTGCTGAACACTCTCCGTACACGTCGTCCCACTACCGGGGACGAAGGCGAACGGAGAGCGAGAGCTATAGAGTGTCTTCTGATCTCTCGGACCGAAGGTTACCTTCGAAGCTTCTGAGTCCGACTGTGGGTCATAGATCCCGCTCACGTCTGAGTCATCGGCGTATCCGGTGCCGTCTTCCCCGCTTGGATAGGGTGCCATCCCGAGGAACAACAGTTGCGTAACCGAAACTGGTCCACTCCCACGATTCTCAACGACCACGTACGCCTCGTCTGCAATCTCCCGCTCAGTCCCGTTCCACATCCTCTTGGGGTTCTTCCGTCCGATGCCCATCTCGATAATCTGGAGGTCGGGACGAAGCGATCGCGTCGTCGTGCCGATGGTCTGGTCGTCGTTGACAGCGACGAGCTCGTAGTCGCCGGGTGTGTAGGTGGTGCCGAGGTCGAAGGAGACGCGACTCGTGCCCTGCGCGACGTCGCGTGTCCCGAAGAGCGAGCCGTTCGGTTTGACGAGGTTTACGTGCTCGATGTCGGCGCTACTCTCGAGCTCGACGACGAGTGTCGTTCCTTGGACGTTGAGGCTTGCAAATGGTCCAACAGGAGTGGTCGTTGAGGAACTCGACGGTTCGGAGGTCTGGGTGCTGGTGCAGCCGGCGAGGGCGGCGAGGGTGAGACTGCCGAATGCTTGGAGGGCGCTACGACGGTCGATTGAAGCTGGGTTGTCAGTCATGGGTTTTGGAAGCGATCAAGGCCGAACATGCGGAGGAGACGCTGGCCGGCGTAGAACATCACGACGAACGGGAGGAGTTTCCATCCGGTTGTGAACACGAGGTTGAACCAGCCCGAGAGCGTGCCGAGCGGGTGCCAGCGGACGCTCGCCTGAGTACGCACATAGGCGGGGTTGGCTCCAAGCCACGACTCTGGCTGGTACTGGGCGGTGTAGATGCCGGGCTGCGTGAGCGTGACGACGGCAACCCCCGAACGATTCGTTTCGACGTGCTGGTCGCCGATGACGATGTAGCCGGCCGGTGACTGCGCGAGTGGCCGGCCACGCTGCTCCTGCGAGAGGTCGATTGGCGCACCCGTCTGGTTGTCGCGTAGTTCGAGACGGACTGTGGCCGCCGAGACATTCTGCGAGAGGACGGTCGCAGTGAGGGAACTCTCGCGGAGGTGGCGTGTCGACCCGGCCTGGGGCTGGAAGATGGTCGCGTTCACGCCGCGGACGATCCCTGCGACGTGCAACGCCTGCCGGTCAACCTGCTCCGCGCGGACAGCAACCCCGTACGTCGTCGTGTAGGAGTGGTTGACGACGTCAATATGGACGTCCTCGCCGAGTGTCGGGGTGGGTGACGACCGATTGATCCCCCACGTCTCGACGATTTCTGGGCCGGTTCGGACGGGTTCAGCGACCGGCCCAATCCGCGACGGATACGCGTGCACGGAGACCGGAATTGCGTCGGACTGGGTGCGTGTTTCGCCGTTACGTGTACTTGTGACGAGGGTGTCCCAGCCGGTGTGGCGGGCGGTGTAGAACCGCCACACACCACGCACACGAGCGCTCCCGATCTCGGTGAGCGTGTACCCCTGCCACGGGCGCGACTGGAGGATCGCGACGCCCGCGTCCCCATTCGGATACGTCGCGTAGTAGGGGTACGCCGCGAGATTATACACCGACCCACTGAGCGAGTCGGTAACCGTGATGGAGTCAGTCTCCGTCATTGTGCTCACGGTGTTCCCGTTCACTGTCGTGGTCTGCTCGATACGAACCTCGATCGTCGCGTGCAGCGTCAACGTCGTCGTGCGGTCGTTCTGGAGCTGGTAGTCCAGCGTCGGCGTCTGCGTCCCGGTACTCGAGGCGATGGTGTCGCCGTCCTGGGTGAGCCAGACGCGCGAGATTTGGTGCTTGGTAAGGGACCAGTCCGCACTCGTGCTCGGGTAGCGAACGCGGTAGTCGACGAGGCCGCGAAGCGTCCCGTCCGGTGCGAGATACGTGCGTGTCTCACCGGATGCGAGGTGTGCTCGCGTCGTGGGTTGGGCGGCGAAGATCGTCGCGTGAGCATCCGCGATGAGGGCACCATCCTCAAGGTCGGCGTTCTCCGGGTGAAGCGACGTCTCTGGACCACTAGCGTGGAGATCGCGGAAGTCGTGCTTGGTCCACGTCGCGGCCGTCTTGGGCGGCCGCGTGAACGTGATGTCCGTCCCGTTCGCAAGTTGTTGGAGGGCGGTGCGGTGCTCGCCGTAGTGCTGAGAGTACGTGGATTCGTTCGTGTAGTCGTCGGCGTCGTGCGACCAGAGGGTCGCGGACTCGTTCTCTGTGAGGCCGTTCCCTTCCGTGCCGGGGCGGGGGTGGTTCGCGGCGGCGAGTCCGGTGACTGTCACGAGGAGGAGGACGCCGGCAATCGCTATCGGGACTGCGCGTGACGGGGACAACAACGTGGAGGACAGATTTGAGCTACCAGGGGACGAGGTTCACACACTGTGCGAGCGGCAGGTTCATCATCGACCCCGCGACCGTGTAAAGCGGGCCGAGGACGACGAGGATGGTGGCGGATTTGAGCGCCGAGCGTTTGTGGCGCTTTAGACCCTTCTTCTGGTCGGGGCTCAGCGTGAACATATCGATCAGGGAGTTCGCCTGCCAGACGACGGCGAGCCCAACGATGCCCAGCGCCGTCGTCAACTGGAAGAATCCCTCAATCATGCTCGGGAGGTTGTCCGCGCTACAGACCGCTGTCTGTTGGGCCGCGACGGGTTCGACAGCGACGAGGCTGAATAGGAGAAGCGCGCTTCCGATGCGTCGCAGTAAATTCCGGGGATTTCGCCCGCGTTGAGAGGCGTTTTGGCTAGTGTCAGTGGTTGCTGATTCTGAATCCGTCACCGCAATCCACCCCACCGTTTCCAGTTAGTGGTGGCCTCGTCGGTTGTCTCTGCCCGTTCTGTGGTCTGTATAGCATCGTGGGGTCTACCGATCTCCTCTCGATGCATTCTCCTGTAAGTCGATAGAGATGAATTAAGAATCTTATGGCCCCTATATCTATGCAATTAATAGAAATTTAGTCGAATATTAAATAGTATATTATATAATTCACTTTTTGAATGTCCGACCGTGTGCGATGATGTGGATCTCATTGGTATCTGTTGATTCTCCTATCGGCATACACTCGCTATTCTGCCTCTATTGGAATTGACATTAACGAATAAGGATGGTGCCGCTGGTCGTCAAGTGCCGGCCTAGACACTAACTACAGGGGAGCGACTGAACCGTAACTACAGACTAGGTACAAACTGCTTGGTGTACGAAGGGGCACTTTTACCCAGATAAGGGACCTATCCAAATTGGATTGCTCAGGGAGACGATCCAATAGGGGGGAGTAGTCTTCTACAGCAATCCACGAAGGAAGCACGCTATTTCGCAGGTGGGTATTGGAACCACCATCCACCTGCATCTTCCGCTCAATACGCACACACCTAACGGCTGTTTTAAGTATAGGATTATAGAAACAATAGAGTCTCAGCAGAGCCACTATTCTAGAATCGCTATCTACGGATCAATCGGGTTAAAGACGGAGTTCATAAACCCGCTGGTGTCTCTTGAGGAGTGGTGAGTGGGTCGACAAGCAGGGTCGACCCACTATGGGTAACACGTGTGGCACGGGCCGGAGTTAGCATGGTCAATTGACTCCCGGAGTCTCACCGTATCTATCCGTGCTGGCTCTACTATCCCTGACACACGCATAGTATATATCCTTTCTCCCACTTGTTGGGAGTTTTTACTTGGGACAGGCGGAAATCCAAAAATAGGTACCTCTGTTCGTCAATCAACGGAGTTCAAATGTGTGCTAGTCGGTATTGAGATCGAATTGTTCGTTCTCGGCAGTGGCATTGAGCACGACGCTGGTCGCGGACTCGGCGATGTCGGCGTCGGCGAGGAGTTCCTTGATGAGCGTATTCATGTGGTCCGTGTCGTGGAATTTCCCGATGGCGATGATGTCGTAGTTCCCCGTCACTTCGTAGACGGAGATCATCTGGTCATGTGCGCCAAGTCGCTCGGCGAGGTCGGGAAGTGAACCTCCCTCGGCTTTGAGTTGGAGGACAGCGGTGACGTCATAGCCGAGTTTATCGTAATCGACGATCGGCGTGTAGCCCGTAATGACGCCCTCTTCCTCAAGCTCCTGGAGGTGATTTGAGATAGTCGTCACGGAGACGTCGAGTTCCTCGGCGAGACTGCGGAGGCTTGCGCGGCCATCTCCGAGAAGCTCGTTTATCAGCTCAGCATCAATATTCTCATAGGCCATATCATGAGCCACGTTTGCAGCCCTGTTAACAGATGGTATTCAAACCCGTTTGGACTGCGGTTACTCACAACGCTTAGGCGTAGAAACACGGAGTGATGTATTGCTCAGTGGGGTTCTCTCGCCAAGGCGAGGTGCAACCCCATCGCAGTGGTGTCCAGCCAGTTGAGGTTGCACCCTTGATGGCGGCTATCGGTAACGAAGTACGCAGCCATGACGGACTGCTGGAGTAGCCCTAGCTACACCGAGGCCCTAACTAGGCCTGATACCGACAGCGCCAGCACTGTCAACAGCCAAAGTGAAAAATATATCGACGGTAATACTGGGAAATCCAAGCGAGGATGAGCTAGTTCTACCAACTCCAGCACCTGCTACAGCCTCAACAAAGTAGTATAGACTGTATCACGGCTCAGAAGACTCGTAAACAGCCCTTAGTCGGGAATGAGTGTGCGGAGGTCGCGCACGTCCACGGTGTCGTTGAGGTCGTCAAGCATGCCCAATACGTCTGCGCGGCGGTCGTCGGGTCAATGCGGTCAGTGCTATACTCGGTTCTCATGCAAGGCTGACTACGTTCCGACGGAATACAGAGGTATTCGGCTCTGTTGAAATCCTCTTCTTCAGACAAATTCTCACCTGAAACAGCTGGTCGATGAGAGATGCGAACTGTTCGACAACTCTACTTTAGAGTAATAATCAAAGATTAATAACTCTTGAATAACAGACGTGAGTTATGGAAAAGCATCCGAAACCACAACGAGGGACAAACGGGGATGTGATCTGGCACCGAGTGGGGGCATACTTTATCGACTCAATACTCATGGGGCTAATCTGGGTTGCCGTTATACTCGCCGGGACGCCCCTCGGCGACATCGGGTTCCTCGTGCTGGCGTTCGCGGGACTGGTCGCAACATTGGTTTACGGGTTTCTACTTGAGGGACTGTACGGCTACACGCCGGGGAAATATCTGCTTGGACTCGTCGTTATCAAGTCCGACGGCTCAAACTGTACAATTGGGGCGTCAGTCCTGCGGAACCTGTTGTGGATCGTTGACGCACTCCCGACGTTGAACCTCGTCGCAATGGTGTTGATACTGCTTACGGATGATAACCAACGGGTCGGTGACCTCGTCGCAGATACAGTCGTCGTCAAGCGACAGTAATCAAACCGAGTCGTAGCTGTTTGCCCTGTATTGACCGTTCAGAGTGATCGGTCGATATTGTGACTGAGACAGGTGATGGTGAGTTCACGGAACTGCTTCCACCAACGTCGTGAGCGGACGAACGCACCGTACTTCCGCTTGAGCGTTGAGTTAACCGTCTCTAATTGACTCCGCTGGCCGTAGAGATCAGTATCTAAGCGCGCATTCCATTCCCGGTGGAGTGGCGTGAATTCACGATGCTTAATCAGTGGCCGAACCTCGTGTTGCCGGGCAAGTCGCCTGATTTTCTGGTCGTCGTAGCTCTTGTCACCGAGCAGAATGTCAATATCCTCGCAATTGCGCTTGATCAACGATGGAGCGATCTTGCTATCGTGTTTCCGAGTCGTCGTCACGTGTAAATCGAGAATCGCGTTTACCTTCGCATCAACCAGCAACGTCACTTTGAGCTGCTGAATCGTGAGTTCGGCTCGTTTCGTGTAGTGTTTCGAGGTGTGACTACGGTCAAACCCTGACGCATCAACTCCAACAACACCGCTTGTCGGAAGTGGCGTCGCTGAGAGTGTCAATATGACACGCCATACAGCCATATCAAGCCGATTGAACGCCTTACAGAGCGTTGACGGCGTAGGAAGTTCAGCCAATCCGAGGGCGTGACGAATTCGCGGCATCTCGATCAGTTCATCAAGCAGACCACGATAGGTCGTGTTCTTTCGAACCTTGAGACAGAGCATAACAACGTGCTGCGGAAGTGTGTAGCGGTGTTTGGAAAACTTCGAGGAGTATCGAGAGACCGCTCGGCGTGCCAGATGGATTGCCTTCTCAGTAAACCGGAGAATCTTCGACTTCGGGAGGGCCTTCATCCCGTAGGATTACACGGTGAACATGTAACTCTTTGAGGATTTCAACAGAGCCAGTTATTCCTAATGTGACCTCCTCCTCGCCGTGAACGGCGAGGCTTCCCACGGTACCGCACCGCTGATTTGGGATATTTGCTGGTTTACGACCTGTCGGTATGACAGGCCGATGGCGGGGTCGTTCGAAAGACGCGAGCGTCTTTCGTGATGTCGTCAGAACGCGAAGCATTCTGACTGCTAACCAGAAGCCGGAGACTTCTGGTGATGCCGAGAGATCAAAGATCTCTCGAACCACCACACCGCCGTTACTCCTATCCCCGGCAGGGGGATTCGAAGTTATCTTAACCGAGACACCACAGCGGTTCGAGAGTGTGTCTCGAACATTCTGAGCCTCGGAGTCCCCGATATTGTCCGATTAGGTGGGCGGTCATGCCGCCTCGGTGTACGTCATACTACGACACGATGCTACTTAATATCCGTAGGAAGCTGATGCGTGGTTCGTGGAGGCGTTGTCGGATTCACTCCCGTCCCCAGAACGCGGAGTGTTCTGGTGTGCGAACGAGACGCGAAGCGTCTCGTCAACGCCGTAAACGGCGGGATTCTCTCCCCTGAAGAAAGATAGACAATACTATGCGTGTTCGCCTGCGTTCAGCTTGCAGCGCAGTTATTCGGGCCGAGTTCGAGGGCTTCAGCGTCGCCCCCTGGCTGTTCCTTTCCCCAGTTGATCTGCTTAATCTCGTTGTAGTTCGCGGGCTCCTCGGAGAGGCTCTCAACGATCGTTTCGACGAACGCTTCCTCATCGTCGTCGGCGACGAAACTCAAAAGTTCGTTCGTCGTCTCAGCCCGAAGTTCGCCGAGTTCAGTAGCGATCGGACGGGTGGACTCGTCGCTGAAGTGCCCCGGAAGAACGATAGTTGTCTCGTCGAGGTCGGTGAGTCGATCAAGACTGTCGAAGAGTTCGCTCGCGGCAGTACGGATGGCGGCCTCCGTGGAGTCCTCAAGGTCGGGACGGCCGACGCTCCGCAGGAAGAGCGTATCCCCCGAGAGAAGTGCATCACCGAAGGCGAAGGAGATACTCCCGGGCGTATGTCCTGGAGTGTGGTGAACATCGAGTTCGCGCTCGCCGATGGCGATGGCGTCCCCGCCCTCGAGTTCGGTCACCTCGTTGAGGTCGCCTGCGTCCTCATCGTGGAGGTAGTAGGGGACGTTAAGTTCACCGGCGAGTCGACGCGCACCCGAGATGTGGTCGGCGTGTGCGTGCGTATCTGCGACACCGACAACTTTTAAGCCGCGTGCGTCTACGACGTCGAGATACTGATTGATGTACTGTGAGGGGTCGACGACGACTGCCTCGCCGTCGTCGTGGACGATGTACGAGACGCACCCGGTTCCAGGACGGACAATTTGAATGACGTCGTCAGCGGCGCCGTCGTACTCGCGGTGCACCCGTCCCCATCCGTTCATTCCGTCGTCGACTGACTTCGCGTCGAAGCCCTCCTCCCGAAGGAACTCAGCGGCGCGCGCGGATGTGAGACCGCCGACACAGACGACGGCGATTTCCTGCCTCTCGGGAAGATCCTCAAGGTGGTCCGCGAGCGTCGAGAAGTCGTGATCCAACAGTTCATCGTAGATCGGGAGGTTCGTACTCGTCGGAATACGCCACTCCTCGTAAGCGTCTTCGTTCCGGACGTCGAGGACGAAAAGGTCCTCTGTGTCGTCCTCCTCCACACGTCGGGCAACCTCTGATGGGGCAATAACAGTATTGCTCATCCCACACATTACTACACAATACAGAGGGATAAATATACTGCCCAGCAAGACGGCTTCTGGGATTGCTACGGCTGAAGAAACTCGCTAGTTGATAGCTAGTCGGATACAGCCCTGCAATTCAGAGAGATATATTCAAGTATGAGGTTAGTAGCAGTCGACTCAGTACGTTTAGATCGATCAGCTCTCTGCGGGCGCGCGCTGGCGCTGCTCGCTGTATTTCTCGTCAAACTCGTCGATGAGCTGGCCCATTTTCGCGTACCAGTCGTTGAGCGTGCGCTGCATGTCTTGGGCGATCTCCTCGCCATCACGAGGTTTGTAAACGTGGTAATAGCCGCCCTGATCGTAGTTCACCTGCTCTTTCTGGATGAATCCGGCTTGCAAGAGGCGCTGAACTGAACGATATGCGGTCGAGCGCTCCCGGTCAACTCGCTCGGCAACCTCGTCGACCGTCAGCGGTTCCGCGCTGTCGCAGAGCATCTGGAATATTTCTTTGTCGAGCGCCTTCAGATCGTGAAAGCACTCCAGCAGCCCCTCACACTCCATATCCTGCCGGAGCATCTCACTCATTGAATCAGCCATTGGTTGCTCATATTACGGCCTACACACGCAAAAGTGTTTGCGTGTATGATACAATACTGGAGCGAGGACACGGCTGCACATACCTGCACTACACTGCGGTTGAAAGAGGAATGGGACGGCGATCACAGAGCTGTCGTGTCCATGTATCACTACGGATCGGGCACAACCGGCAAATCATATGGCTGGCAATGTGCATTAGCTACTACACTAGAGAGTGAAGATGACGCAACACTCCCCCTATCCTACGAACGCACCACACATCGCCGGCCGACTCAAAATCAGTCGATCACATCGGCTTAGAGAGAGTGTCTGCTTGGAGAGAGTGTGCAACCAAACCAAGCAGACAG
>NZ_BAAABL010000064.1:0-2258 GCF_039520965.1 Halarchaeum salinum | reverse complement strand
AGTCTGTGGGACATCACGCCACGGTCCGAACCCATCGTAACCCGGAGCGCAGATAGACCGTTATCCTTCATTCCGCGAGATTTTAGATGATACATCCGTTTGGTGGATCTGCGGATTGACCATTTAGTGTAGGTTCCAGTAGTGCGATTTAATCAGCAGGTTCATACTGAACGGATTTATTTTTGAAGTAATGTCTGTTCTTCGAACGGTACTATTTGATTGGGACGTGAATCGGGTTTCCAGGATTACTGCAGTTGGACTAGCCCTTTACATCTCACAGGATATAGCGGATGAATTTCTCACAGAGTTAGTCGTCGTAATTATACTCTGTGGCACGCTCAATATCGTGCTTAACATCGTACTTAACCGGCTGTGGTCGCTTGTGGTGCGCATCTCGGACCGGCTGAAAGCCGAGTAACTTGATATATCCGTCACCTATACTAAACGATTTCCGGCTTCGACACGTCGAGAAAGATATGGCCGGTAATACGGCGACAGTCCCCGAGCCATTCCCAACATTGCTTACCGCAGCGACACTCATCGCGCTCTCCGCAGGCGGCGCAGTCGCCAGTAAATACCTCCTCACCCTCGTCGGCTTCGCCGGACTTACAACCGGAACGTCAGGAGTCCTGCTCGCTCTGCTTGTGTTCGTAGGCGTGTTCGTTGCTATTTTCGGGACGATCGCGTGGTGGCATACTCAGTCCTGAAGGAGAGGCGGCGGTGCAGAGGTCTTCACACATCCTGAACTGCCCGGTTTCCGTTTTTGAATGATGCGCAGTTCCATCTTGCAATAAACCGCTATTGACCCCCGAAACCGGATCGGTTTATACGAGAGTGGTGATCGAAATCTGCCGAGTTAGGCCTTGAGAAACATTTTGCACCACCGCCCTGAAGGAGAATCTACCGACGCGACGAGTTTGTCGCGCGGAGAGCAGTGACGTGCGCCTAAACGGCGAGTGTCGGACTCGATGATGCACATGCTCATCTACGCATTCGTGGAGGCATCGACGCGCGACGAAGCACTGGCGGCAGGCAAATCTGCGTTCGACCGACTGGTCGGCGTCGCCCCACAGACAGACGTCGTCTGCGACTCCTACGTAACGCTCAACGAGGAGGACGTCATCGGGACGGACCAAGCACGGTGGGGTGAGCGGCCGGCCGCGACGCCAATCAAGTCAGACGTGGCGATCAGCGGTGTGCCGACTGCTACTTCGGGGATGAATAACAGATCCCAGCATGGGTTGATGATTACAGAAACTAATCCCACGGTTAAAATCCATTACCCTGTTGGTGACCGTGATTTCCAAATGATAGCAAAACCAATTTCACAGACCAATCATATTTTGGTCGCGTCGCAAAGCGGTCTAGAGTTTGCCTCTGGTGCTCTCAATTGAGAGGTCACAGCTCATTGCTGTTTTGGTCGATCGCTGGAGCAGTTCGTCGAGGAACGATTGGTAGTGCTCTGGATCAGCGTACTTCACCAGCCGAAGCTGGAGTATCGCCTCTAATCCCTCCGTTGTCCAGCGCATCCACTGGTTCTTGCACCGTTTGCTGACCTCCCCCATCAACCGTTCGACGGGGTTCGAGGTCCACGGCACCTCGAACCCCTCGACAGCCTGCTCGGCAAACGTCACGATTGACGGCAGCCACCGCCGAAGATACCCCGCCGCCTTCTCTGACCCGTACTGATCCAACTGCCACGCTGTCTTCTCGATACGCTCGGTCGTTCGCGCGATCCGTTCGCGGATCGCCGCGAACTCCTCGTCTGGACGGTGTTTAGCGACCGAGTTCTTCAGATGGAACACCTCGTCGATCACCTCCGAGACGATCTCGTTCCGCCGATCCAAGGAGAACACGCCGTCGTCCCAAAGGTTGTAATCAAGCGTCCGACCGACGTGGACGAGATCGAGTTGGTGATTACGATTTTCGTCGGTAAATGCCGTGACGATGCCCTCATCAGCGTCACTGACGACCGTCGCGTCGTCAGTGACTGCGTCGATGTCTTCGAGTTCGGCGGCTGTTTCGTCCCAGTCAGCGTTGACCGAGAGATCCAGCAGGGAGCGCGACTCCTCGGCAGTATCTTCGCCGAGCGTGGCCTGGACGGAGTGGTACGAGCGGTCGTCGTCTTGGCTGTGGCACTTCGTGCCGTCAGGAATAACAGCGTCAGCGTCTGTGTCAGCGACACAGTCTCAGTCGATCACATCGGCTTAGAGAGAGTGTCTGCTTGGAGAGAGTGTGCAACCAAACCAAGCAGACAG
>NZ_BAAABL010000063.1:0-616 GCF_039520965.1 Halarchaeum salinum | reverse complement strand
GTGTACGGCGCTTTCAATTCGTTAGAGCTGATTCAGCAAACCATGAGAACTCTTCTATGACACCCTCACTAGTCTACCAACTGGGTGGTATTCTAGAGGGAAACCTCGAAGTGGTGGAACGAGTGAGTGAAACTAACCCTGCGGTGTGGTGCTGTAAGGGTTAGTTTCTCGAACGAGTGGAACCACGAGAGTTTCCCGTTACACCCTCATTACTGCGGTCCATCGTAGTGAGGTATTTCATGTTCATGTAATACTACACCACTATGGATAACCCCCTTTCCGTAGGTTTTCCCCCTTTACTCAGAGGATGGTAGACTGTTGTGACTGGCTTGGGATCGAGTTAGCCCGAGTGAGTGGTAGATCGTGTTGTAGGAACCAGATTCTCAACTCCGTCAGTAGGAACGATGGTTGCCACTTGACTGGTGTAGAAAATCAATAGAGGTGGTGATAGCAGTAGTTTACTGGTACTGTGGGATGATTCCGCCCTAACGAAGTGGAGGAGACTGAAGTTAGAGAAGGATGGATGGGTGAGTAGGATAGAGATATAAGAGGGTGTCATAGAAGTCTTCACACACTATAGTAGAGTTTCTAACTGTTATAGAGCGTTACTAGCTTA
>NZ_BAAABL010000062.1:0-3671 GCF_039520965.1 Halarchaeum salinum | reverse complement strand
GTGTACGGCGCTTTCAATTCGTTAGAGCTGATTCAGCAAACCATGAGAACTCTTCTATGACACCCTCACATTAAACTACTCTCTGTGGGGTGAATTTAATACAGTATTTCATATAGACGAGCACATCTCACGGACTTCATCGAGTTGGAGACGACGGCGGAAGTGACGAACAGCGATAGTCTCATACTGGTTTGGGTGCGCGGTAGAATCGTCTGTCATATGGAGTACCTATATGTGCTGTCAGTCACACTTGTTGAATAGTAATGCCGATTGAGAAGGAGGAGCTTGAGAAAGCAGTACAATCAACTTCACCAATAGACAACTCTGGTAGCTATGCAGAGGATTTTATTGTTTACGCAGTTGGCGCGATCCTCATAGCCTCACTTATAGTCGGATTTCTTACCCTCGTAGCGGGGATAGTAGGGTCGATCATCGGGATTTTTGCAAATCTGGTTATTGCCTACTTCATAGTCTCAAAGCTGTTTGAGAAGGTGAATAGTATGGTCGATAGCAAGATGCATCGACGTGAACGACAAATAATAGAAGCAATAGAATCAGATTGAATTAGAGTAGATTCATAGAATTTCCAACCGACCAGACAGCAAGGTGGGGCGCGTCGGTTCGGCGTCGCGTTCCCTCTGCGAGGTGAACCGTCTCCCCACCGTTCGGTTCACGCTCGCACCTCAGGGTCGACGCTCAAACGCGCCGCTTTAGAGAGAAGGGGGTGGGAGGAAGGGGCTTCTACACCGACGAGGGTGGGGTGAGTAGTGGAAGGACCTTACTCCACAGGGGTTACTCGGCGTCGCTCTGACGGCTTTCGGAGGATGGTGGCAACCGATTCATGTAGTCACGCCACGTCGTCGCGTAACTCATCGCTCTCGACAGGGCTTTTTCACGACTATCGACGGCACCACTCTTAGCGACGACATCATTTCCGTCACGAGTGTCGATCAATTGCGTTCTCAACTCGCCGTATGAGGACGTCACCCGAATCTTGACGTCATGGACGTCGTTGGTGAAAATCCTCCCACGAGTAGCCTTCTGACACGACCATCGCGGCGTCACCGCCGTCGCGTCACCATACTCCTCGACAACTTCCTCGGCGTCGCTACGACTCTGACAGAGGCCCATGACGACGTCGCCATCCTCATCCACGACGTCGAACATCACTCGACACCTCCATCGACGTCGGACGTCTCTGCGGGTGACTCGAACCCGTCTCGGAAGCACGGCCAGCAGGGTAGATCGTTCATCGACGTCGTGCAACCACAGTCTGCGGGGCGTTCATCGTCCTCTACGACCGTCGTGTCCCCACGACCGAAGTCGTGAAGGGTTGTCGGCGTTTGTGTACTCATGGTCTTTGAGCGTTCATCGAAGGCCACTCCCGCGGTGTTGTAGCACCGTGGGATTTCTCACCCAACAGGGAGCGACCTTCGTACTACCAACCAGAACCCGTATACCCATAATAGTTTCCACGAAGAAACTAAGTTGCCCACCCATATAGCAGGGGTATGGGACGACCACGAGAGACGAGTGATGAGGAACTACTGTCTTCTGTTCGATCCCACTCCCCTGCGGGCACAAGTGAGATTGCGGATGAAGTTGGGATGACTCGGCAAGGAACACAGAAGCGACTTGACGAGCTTCACGAGCAAGGGAAAGTGAATAGAAAGGACATCGGGACCGTCGTTGTCTGGTACATAGACTGTGAGTAGTGCCGAAAACCACTCTAACAGACTGATACAAACCCCATTTTACGGCGTTAGTTAGGTGAAAATAGGGAGTATACGCCCCAAATAGAGTTTGTTGTATTGATGTCCAAGGTAGACAACAACACAACAAGGTACGGCGCATCCCCACTATCTGACTGTCGCAAGGCGCGGTGTCGACCATAAATACCACCCCTCAGATAGAAGTAGGCCATGTGACGCGTATGCGCAGTAGTAATATAATGCCTTCATACCCCACCCCGTCAAGATTAGAAATGAAATCGCCCATCACGATATATGGGGTGAGCAGAACACTCTCGCCGCCAATATTAGATTTAGAGTCAGACACCCAATAGTATAACCCACAAGAATAAAGTACCTCGCCTATATATGCAGAGAGGGGGAGTCATAGATGTCTCACTACACTTCGATCCATACGACGACTCGGCAGAAACAGCGGCTTGATGAAGCGAAGACTGACCTCTTTGGAACAGAAGATGTCTCCTACCGAATCGTCATTAATCGCCTCTTGGACGACGCTGACGCCACAGAGACGGACGTGAATGAGGTGGACGGAGACATGACGCTCTGCGGAACGCGTATCCCCGATGGGGATGGGGAGTAACCTCGATGATTGGTGACTTCGATGGGGGTGTTCCACCAGAACCCGATGGATTCGATGTCGAGAACGAGTATGAGACAATCAAAGAAGTCGCAGGGAAGATTACGATAGATAACACTTCCATCCCCATCATCAACGAAGGTGCGAAGACGGAGCTTCGGAAGGGGAACGCAGTAGACCTCAAACGGCAGACGACAGTTCACTTCCCCGCTCAAGGCCTTGGAAGTGAGTGGATCAACCTCTTTGGTATCTTTGGAGGTGGTGACCGCCCCTCGAATCTCCGTGAGTTCGCTAAAGTCGGGCAGTCCGTGAATGGAATGAATGTCGGGATGAGTGCGTCGATGGGTGGTGGTGGTAGTGGAGCCTACGTGAAGTATAACCAGCAGACTACCTATGAGGTGAACGCTACGAATCGGCAGTCCGCGAATCGGGCTGTAGATACTCTTGAATACCAACAAACATACAGTAGTGGGAAGGATTCAGACAAAAAATTCAGTTAAGTCCCAAATAATAACCTAAACAAACACCAATGGATTTATATAGACCGACCATATAGCCCGTGTTAGAGAGACGCCCGCTGAATCTGTGAGTTAAGTCCTCGATGGTGGATCATCGTACACCACTCAGTACGATGGGACGGTGAAGCGCAACAGGATGCCTTCACCCTGAGCTTAAGAGAATCAAGGTCGGGGATGAGACTACGGTCCAAACGTATGGGGTGGGAATCAACTCACCCCCCTCACGTTACTACGCGGGAATCGGGATGGACGACCAAACCCATCCCACTCTCATAAGGGTCGTCTATCTTCAAATCCAGTTTAGGACAAGGAAGGTGAAGGGAAGGCATGAGAGAGATGCACAAACCTCCTTTGGTAGGATCGGCGTGTCTACCCTTCTCCATTATTCAGTAGGTGAGAAGGATGTTCACGCCGCTTCCCCAAGAAGAAGTGGATGAGTACCCATCCCCACCCTCTCTTATCATAACCATGATGATAAGGATGGATAGATGAAAGTTGAAGAAACAAGTTGAAATAATCCCATAGAAACCAATATCTAAAATTCGTCTCCCCCTCACTCTCCTACTGTCTCACGGAGATCACCACCACCCCCCTCCTCTCAGAGCTGTAATAGACACCTACATCCCCTACATACTACTTTTACAACCCCTCTCATGTAGATACTCATAGCAGAGAGATACAATAGAGGGAGTTCATCATCCCACCTCCATCTTTAGCTGTGCTGTGCTGATTACACTCGTTTAGACACTAGTCTGAGGGTGTCATAGAAGTCTTCACACACTATAGTAGAGTTTCTAACTGTTATAGAGCGTTACTAGCTTA
>NZ_BAAABL010000061.1:0-6522 GCF_039520965.1 Halarchaeum salinum | reverse complement strand
AGTGTACGGCGCTTTCAATTCGTTAGAGCTGATTCAGCAAACCATGAGAACTCTTCTATGACACCCTCGGTCGTAGTCCTCTTCTGGGCTGTTCTTGCCTTTTGTATCACATGAAGATGACAAGGTTTCTGAAAGCATCGCTGACGTAACGCGGCTTTGGGACGCCGAGGGATGCCGAAATAGGAGCTACTGGGCTACTTACACCGGTTCTGTAGTCGTCGATAGGACGGTTCACAAGCGCACCAGTCGTACACTCATCTACGAGCTCCGAGCCCCCATGACGCGCTTCTCAGATCCGTCCGATCCACGACCGCCACTCCCAGACTGGGTCCAGGAGGCCTACCAGATTCTCGCGGACGCCGCTGATGGCCAGGAGAGTGACCTTACGTATGAGGAAGCCTATGCGCTGCTCAACGAGGCGAACGCGTTCTCGGCGGAGCATAGCGACAGCGAGTACGCCGTCGAGCGCCTGCTCACACGTGGCTATCTCTATGAGGCGAACGGCACGCTCCGCGTCACCGAAACCGTATTCGAGTGACCGACGGCCAGTCGGTCACTACGTTCAGACGACCTCATTGGCAACTGCCACGAAACGCTTTCCGACGTTCATCTCGTAGTATCGGTATGTCCACGACCGTTGAGACTCCTGATTCAGGTGAGACGTGTGCATACTGTGATTCGCGGATTTTCGACCATGACCCGATTTGTGTACGTGACTGTGACGACGACTGCGGGTCGCCCGTATACTTCTGTAACTACGCCTGTCTCTCGGCATATATCGACGAGAACGACCTCACAACCGGCGATGCCTGCGAGTGGAATCCCACTGAAAACAGTTGTTGCTAATCGAGCAGCCTAGTCGGTCCCCAGTCCGACCTAACGACTTCACCGGACAAGACGTCAACCGAATATAGTTCCATGTGACCTCAAACACTTAGCGATGAGCATGGCCGCTGCCGTGTCACAGAACCGACCCCCTCCCTCAGAAGAGCACTACATGAACCTTACTCGAAGCCCATTGCTTCGATCTGTTCCTGGTAGCGGTTGCGGATGGTGACCTCGGTCACGTTCGCGACGTCAGCGACCTCGCGCTGGGTCATTTTATCGTTGCAGAGGAGGCCAGCGGCATAGATAGCGGCGGCTGCGAAGCCGATTGGGCTCTTGCCTGAGAGAAGACCCTGCTCAGCAGAGGTGTCGATGATCTCGTTGGCCTTCGCAATCGTCTCTTCAGAGGCGTCAAGTTCGCTGGCGAACCGTGGGACGTACTGCTTGGGGTCGACGGGCTCCATCTCGAGGGAGAGCTCTTGGGCGATGTAGCGATAGGTGCGTCCGATCTCCTTCTTGCCGACGCGGGACACCTCCGCGACCTCTTCGAGCGAGCGTGGGATGCCCTCCTGTCGGCAGGCTGCATACAGACAGGCAGTCGCGACGCCCTCGATAGAGCGCCCGCGGATGAGGTCTTCATCGAGGGCGCGCCGATAGAGAACCGACGCAACCTCGCGAACCGAGCGTGGGACGCCGAGCGCGGACGCCATGCGGTCGATCTCGGAGAGGGCGAACTGGAGGTTGCGCTCGCCGGCGTCTTTCGTTCGGATGCGCTCCTGCCACTTGCGCAGCCGCTGCATCCGATTGCGCTTCTTCGAGTCGAGCGTCCGCCCGTAGGCGTCTTTGTCCTTCCAATCGATCTGGGTGGTGAGGCCCTTATCGTGCATCGTTTGGGTGGTTGGCGCACCGACGCGGCTCTTCTGGTCGCGCTCGTTCGAGTTGAACGCCCGCCACTCCGGGCCGCGGTCAATCTGGTCGTCGTCGAGAACGAGCCCGCAGTCCTCGCAGAGCCGCTCGCCCTGATCCGTGACGATACTCGTCGACTCACACTCCGGGCAGTGCTGGGTCTCGTCGCTGGTCTGCTTCTGCTCGGCCTGCTCTTCGCTGCGTTCCCGAGTCGGCCGTTCCATTCACCTTGTGACACCCTCTAATCAAATATAGGTCTTTGCCTACTGCCAGTCCCAGACAGCATCGGTTCAGTCCCAAGTATCAATCCGACAGGAATGTTTTCTGGATCTAGACCGTAATCGGATGGTCTCTAGAGTTCGCCGCACTCGGCGTGCACCGCCGTCGGTCGCGACGACGATCAAGATCGTACTCCGGGAAACATAGTGAGGAGTGGCCGGTTCGGAAAGGCCAGATGAGAGGAACCGAGAGGGGGAGGGGTCATTTGGAGTGTTCAGTGGTTTGAATGTGACCAGGGGTAGAGCGAGGAAGAGGATCAAGAGGTCATTTGGAGTGTTGCCGGGGGCGAGAAGCTGTGAGGAGTGCGAATTTATGAGAATATGGGAAGAATGACGTAGGATGCTGTAGTGTGTGGTATAGTGTGGTTGTTGTTGTGTTGTCTAGTAGGCTAGTTCTAGACTAGAGGGATCTAGTCCATAGAATATATCTATGCATTCCGGCAACTTCTCGAATATCGAGCCTTCTCCCTCTCTTATTGTATCGAACACTCCAAATGACCTCCCCCTATATGACTTAAAGAGATCGGTCACTCAGAACAGTCCAAACACTCCAACCTACCTTTATGGTTATCGAGTGCGATCGATAAGCCATCATGGGGCTCTTCGGTGATCTCGACGACACCATCTACCAAGACAAGGACGTCCTGAAAGAGGACTACCAACCCGACGAGATCCT
The DNA here is from genome assembly GCF_039520965.1 of Halarchaeum salinum. Classification (NCBI taxonomy): domain Archaea; kingdom Methanobacteriati; phylum Methanobacteriota; class Halobacteria; order Halobacteriales; family Halobacteriaceae; genus Halarchaeum; species Halarchaeum salinum. The sequence continues at coordinate 3,837 of NZ_BAAABL010000061.1, read as the reverse complement.
TGAGCGCGAAGCCGAAATCGAGGAGTACAAACACGCGCTCTCCGACGCCGTCTTCGGCCGCACCCCGGACAACGTCTTCCTCTTCGGCAAAGCTGGCGTCGGGAAGACCGCCGTCACCAACTACGTCCTCACCGAACTCCAAGCCGAAGTCGACCAGCGGGACACTGCCGACGATGTCCATATCTCCCGCGTTAACTGTAACAACGAGAGCGTCTACTCGATCGTCCGTACACTCATCAATAACCTCATTCCGCCCAGCGGCGACCGCTTCCCCGCAAAAGGCCCGAGCAAAGCCGACGCATTCGAACGCCTCTATCGGGAGATGGAGCGTGTCGGAGGGACACACTTCTTCGTTTTCGATGAGATCGACCATCTCTCCGATCCAGACAGTCTCCTCTATGAATTCCCCCGTGCACGCGCCAACGGCTACCTCGAGGACGCTCGCGTCGGCATCATCGGCATCTCCAACAACTACACCTTCCGCAATACCCTCTCCTCCAAGGTCAAATCCACGCTGATGGAGCAAGAGATCTCCTTCTCCACCTATGACGCAACCGAACTCAGTACCATCCTCGAACATCGTGCCGAGCGTGCATTTGTCGACGGTGCGTGTGACCCCTCTGCGATTCAGGCGTGTGCGGCCTTCGCGGCGAAAGACGATGGGTCTGCACGGCAAGCGATCGACCTCCTGCTTGGGGCTGGCGATAACGCCGAGAAGAACGGCGACGACCTCGTTACCGCCGACCACGTCGAAGCGATTCACGAGAGCGTCTCACGCGGCCAGCTCAAAGACAAGATCGCCGATCAGACGATGCACTGCCAGCTCGTTCTGGAAGCGCTCGCACTCCACCAGCGGGACACTGGTGACACCGCACGCACGAAGCAAGTGATGAACCGCTACCAGTCAGTCGCCCGCGACCACAACGTCGACCCACTGACAACGCTTGAGTCGATCCGCGGCCACCTCGACGACCTCAACATGCTCGGCTTCCTCCTCCGTACCGAAGAAAACCGCGGACAGGGAGGTGGCCGCAGCTATCGCTGGGAGGTCGATATGGACATTGAGACCGTTATCGACGTCCGCGAATCAATCGACAGTACGCCAACGTAGGGACCGCCGCCAGCTATGGCCATCATAGGTCCTAGATGGGATCACTAAGTGCAGGAAGTGTGCGTAGATATGTAATATTATGTGTAGAGATTGCGTAGGAAGAATATGGACGAGATACTCGATGTTCTGGATCTGCTTGCAGACTCAGGACTTGAAGGAGCCATTATATGGGTATTTCGCATCCTCGGTCTGCTTGCTATCCTTGCCGGAATCGGTGTCTGGCTGTTTACCAATATCACTCTAGTCGTTCCTGTCGTTCTCATCATCGTCGGTCTCGTTCTCATCGTTGTTCCTGGAGTCCTGCTCCAAATTGCCGAGCTTGCTGGATAACCGAGGATACACTCGCAATCCCGGAAGGATCTGTGTGGTGCGTACTTGTCTTCCACAACGACCCGTGGTACACGACTAGATCAGTAAGCACGAAATCGTACTGATACTGCAGTGATGCAGACCAGCAATTCTGCCGGCTGAGAGTACTCTATCCTTCCCTTCGCCGGCTTCACATTGAGGACGTACTCGCCGAAGTCCTCAGCTGGGCTGAGGTACTGGAGCGAGTATTACCCTGACTGGCGTGTCGTCGGCAACGCCGTAGTGAAGTCCTCAACGAACTCCGCAAGAACCTCGTCGGGGCCCAAATCGTGAGTGTGGATGGGGGGTTCCCAGAGTTCGACGTCGAACGCGTGGGCCGCCGTCGCGTCGCCATCGGTCGCGACCACCATCAGAATGGCACTCTGGTAGATGACGATCGTCCGGTCGGCGTCTACCTCCAGATGTTCGATGTACGCGGCCTCCAGTCCCGCGCGAAGATCCACGCTGTCAGCGAGTTCGCAGTGGACGACCGGGTCATCATCTGCCATTCAATCAACCATATGGAATCGCGTGCCAAGTATACCTCGCACCATGACCGTCCTCGTCGCCCACTCTTAACCAACACTTCCGGACTATGGACGGCTGTGTTGGTTAACACTGGGTACCATCGAACGTGACTACCGTAGAGTTTGTCGGCACCGTCAACAGCGTCCGCGACCGGTCACCTTCATCTAGACACCATCGGTATGCGCTATCGGTCTGTACCACGGAATGAAAGGAGTCCGCGTTCATTGAGCTGTACGAGGAAGTATGATAATGTCTCGTCAACTGGCTCGACGCGCTGTGCGTCATATTCCTCGGCGATAACGGTAGCGATATCTGCGACGGTATAGTCGCCGTTACAGCAGTTCCAGACTGTTGATCCTACTGGATCAAGGGTGAGTTTGCGTTTTCGATCCGTTCTAAATAATTCAAACAAAACCTGATCGATACGATTTCGGGCTTGTATTTCCCATGTGATCGTAGCATGGCGTGTCCCATTCTCAGTCGTCATCGTCCAGTCGGCACACCTGCGAACCGGAACCGAGTTAGGATCATACGTGCTCATTGGCTCGTTCCTGATGGGGCACGCAGAATGCTGGCTGTGAAAAGAATAACGAGTATAATCACTGCGACGACGCCAAGGGCTTGCTGAAGAGCAGATGAGAACCCGATCGGGAAGGGGGCGCCGCCACTCTCACCGACACCCGTAATATATAGCCCGCCAATGACAATTCCCATAATAGCCTCGCCGGTGATGAGGCCAGCGGCGACGATCCGGCCCCGATACGTCGTTTCCTCAGCACGAGTTCCGTCTTTATCGTCAACACGTGTGACGTATCGATCAACCCCGCCACGAATCAACCCGCCAAGGAAGATCGGAGTCGCAAGTGTAATTGGGAGATAAATCCCGACTGCGAACGGGAGCACCGGAATTCGCATGAGAATCAATACGCACGCGAACACGGCGCCGATGAGTATCATGCCCCACTGCGCAGTCCCCGTAAGTACCCCTTCAGAGATCAGCGCCATCATACCAGCCTGGGGTGCAGGAATAGTACTGCTTCCGATACCGTACGCTTGATTGAAGAAATACAGGACCGCTCCAGAGAATACGGCTGAGATGGTGATTCCAACAAGCTGTGCGATCTGCTGTTTCCGTGGAGTAGCGCCGAGGAGATAGCCCGTTTTCAGGTCTTGGGAAGTGTCTCCCGCGACTGCCGCTGCGATTGCGACGACCGACGCAGTCACTAATACGACAACTGGATCGGTAACACCGGTGGATTTCATTGCGAGCGCGGCGATGAGGATCGTTGCGACTGCCATCCCAGAAACAGGGTTTGAGGAACTCCCGACGACACCGACGAGATATGCAGAAACCGCAACAAAAAGGAACGCAGCAATAACAGCGATAACACCGCCGATCAATCCAACTTGGACTTGAGGCAGAACGACGAGTGCGAGCATAACGAGCAGGGCACCACCCCCGACAAACTTCATGGACAGATCGCGCTGCGTTCGTTTTTGCGAAGAGGGACTGGTGTTCGCGGAACCACGAAGCTCTGCAGCGGCGGTCCCGAGTGCATCGGTAATCGTCTTCCGCATCGAGATGATAGCATGGAAGCCACCGACGATCATCGCCCCTGCACCGACGTAGCGAATATACTGATCCCACACGGCGTTTGCTTGCGCCATTAGTCCGGCGTCGGCGGCTTCGGGCGCAAACCCACCTGTGATGAGCATCGGGATCAACATTAGCCACGCGATGAGCCCACCACCGAACACGTATCCGGCGATTTTTGGCCCGATAGAGGGTGTCATAGAACGAGTAGCACACCAAAGAGCAGGGTGAACGCTGAGGTGGATGAGTTCAGCGA
>NZ_BAAABL010000060.1:0-37726 GCF_039520965.1 Halarchaeum salinum | reverse complement strand
CTCTTTGCGGCGATCTCCAGACATACTCTCGTATCAGGCGCCACCTCCATAACTTCCCCTAACCACTACCGTTGCCGGCTGGATGGCTGATCTGCATCAGCGCCGCATCAGTAAGTTTTCGTGCTATCGAGACAGCTTGTTTAACGAAGCGGAAGAGTACCTTTTGCACAACTGTACTCTCCCGCTTCACTTCCAACGTTCTAACGACTCATCCCGACGCTGTCTGCGGATTCAATAGAGCCGTTCAAGCTCAAAGAGCAGTTCCCGTTCGTCACCGACGACGGCGCGGAGGCCTTCACCGTGAAGGCCGGCGGCATCATGGACATCGCGGGGAACTACGCCATCGTCGACGACGCGACCGGCGAGGAGGTCGTCGTCCTCGACGAGGACTACTCGCTGTTCGCCGAGAACTGGACCGTCCGGGACCCCGACACCGGCACGGCGCTCGCCACGATCGAATCACGGAACAAGCTCCTCGAAGTCTTCCGGCATTTCGTCGGCGCGGCCGGCCTCATCCCGCACAAGTACGACATCAAGGACGCCAAGGGCGACCACGTCGGGAGCATTGAGGGTCAGTTCTCCCTGAAGGACAAGTACACCGTCACGATCGACGACGCGAGCGACGTCCCGAAGGAGGCCGTGATCGCCGCTGCGTGCGTGCTTGATGCGCTCGAAGGGAGCTAGACTGACTCGGGGAGCCAACCGCCATCAACTTCGACGTTTTCACCCGAAATATACTCGCTCCCCGCCGAGCAGAAGAACCGGACCACCTGTGCGAGGTCGTCGATCGTCGCCCACCGGCCACGCGGAGCGTCCGCGGGGAACTCGTCGCTCGTCTCGACGACGTAGGGCGAGACGGCGTTCACCGTGATCCCATCCGATTGCGTCTCGGCGGCGAGCATTCGCGTGAACATCAACACGCCGGCTTTCGCGGCGAAGTACGGGAAGTTCTTCGCGGCGACGAGCCCCTTCTCCGCCGAGGCGTAGCCGACGTTGACGATCCGACCCCACTCGTTCTCGCGCATTTCGGGGAGCGCGCGGCGCGCACAGCACATCGTCCCGACGAAGTTCGTCTCGTAGACGCGCCGCCAGTCGTCGATCGACTGTTCGGCCCAGTGGGTTGGCTGGAAATCCCCGACGTTGTTGACGAGGACGTCGACGGGCCCGAGGTCGGCCTCGATCGCGTCGAACGCCAAATCGACATTGTCGGGGTCGGTGACGTCCGCCTGGACGGTCGTCGCGTTGGGCGCGCCGCGTTCGCGTGCCTCCTCGGCGGTCGCCTGCGCTTCGGCCTCGCTGCTATGGTAGTGGATGGCGACGGCCGCGCCTGCCTCGGCGAGTGAGAGCGCGATCCCGCGACCGATACCCGCCGCGCTCCCGGTGACGAGTGCCGTCTGTCCCGTCAGATCGAGGTCCGACATACGTCAGCGATCGCCCGCTGCGAGTATATATTTAAGGGCCTCCCGTGATTTATGCCGGACATGGCTATCGAGAAGATCCTGCTGGCGGTCGGCCCCGGTGACGCCGACCGCGTCGACGCGCTCGCGGAGACACTCACAGACATCGCCATTCCGACCGGTGCGGAGGTCGTCCTGGCGCACGTCTTCACCGAGGAGGAGTACGAATCGACGCTCGAGAACCTCGGCGTCGAGGCCGGCGGCGATGTCTCCGCGGACGAGGTGTCGCGGCGTCACGCCACCATCCGCCAGCTCTCGGAGGCACTCGACGACGCCGGGATCGACTACACCGTCCGCGGCGAGATCGGCAACCACGGGCAGCGGATCGTCGACCTCGCCGAGGCCGAGGGGACGGATCTCGTCATCGTCGGTGGGCGGAAGCGATCGCCGACCGGGAAAGCGGTCTTCGGGTCGACGGCACAGGAGGTCATGCTCTCCGCGCCCTGCCCCGTGACGTTCGTCCGCGGCGACGAGTAGCGGCGTGGGTGTGGTGGGCACGCACGTTGCCCAACTCTCTCGTTGACCGCAGCCGCGTCGAAACCCTTCGTCAGTTCGTAGTGAAATCTGTGTAGTTAAGTCGACGGGGCGGCCATCATTTGGCAGATGGCGTACTACGTGGGCGTCGATCTCGGCGCGACGAACCTCCGTGCCGCAGTCGCGAACGAGGAGGCCGTCGTGCTCGGTACCGACCGCCGCGGGACCCCGCGCGGACCGTCCGGTATCGCCGTCACCGAGGCCGTCCTCGCCGCGATCCGGACGGCGTGCGCGAACGCCGGCGTCGATCCGACGGACGTGATCGCGGCCGGGATTGGGAGTATTGGCCCGCTCGACCTCGCCGACGGCGCGATCGACGACCCCGCGAACCTCCCCGAGGCCGTCGGGCGGATCCCGCTCGTCGGCCCCGTCCGCGAACTCATCGGCTCCGAACGCATCTACCTCCACAACGACACCATCGCCGGCGTCATCGGCGAGCGCTTCCATAGCGACCGCAACCCCGACGACATGGTCTACCTCACCATCTCCTCGGGGATCGGCGCGGGCGTCGCCGTCGACGGCAACGTCCTCACCGGCTGGGACGGTAACGCCGGCGAGGTCGGACACCTGGTCGTCGACCCCGAGGGACGCCGAACCTGTGGCTGTGGCCGCGACGGCCACTGGGAGGCCTACTGCTCCGGAAACAACATTCCACGCTACGCGACGCAGCTCGCCGAGGAACGCGACGCCGACACCGCGCTACCGATCGACGACCCGAACTTCTCCGCGAAGGACGTCTTCGACCACGCCGAGACCGACGACTTCGCGGCCCACGTCGTCGACCGGATCGCCGACTGGAACACCCTCGGCGTCACGAACCTCGCGCAGGCGTACGCACCCCTCGTCGTCTACGTCGGCGGTGCCGTCGCGCTCAACAACCCCGACCTCGTCCTCGACCCCGTCCGCGAGCGCTTAGAGGAGTCCGTGTTCAACAACGTTCCCGACCTCCAGCTCACCAACCTCGGCGACGATGTCGTCCTCGACGGCGCGATCGCCTCCGCACTCACCGGTGGGACCGGCGACCGCTCGCAGCTCTAGGGGACACACACCTCACGTCGTTTGTTCTCGTTCCGATCGGTATCGGTGCCATCAATATCGAACCGACACCGCAACGCGGACGGGGACTCAACGACTCGCCGTCAAACGATCGTCGTTGTCCGATGGTGGCGTCATCCACGCGAGAACTTACGACATCTGGTGTGGGGATGTCGAACGTTCAGTGTGACCTCTTCGCGCGTCTCTCGGGCGCTGCGAGCGCTCCCTTCGCCCACTGGTCCACCCCTCGGCATCGAGAACTCGCGACAGTTGGTGTGTGGTGGTTCCGTTCGCCGCTCCCTCGTCGCCCCTACGGTGCCGAAAACCCGAACCCTTTCACGCGTGCGGACGTATCTCGTACCATGAGCGAGGCCAGCGAAGTGGACGGCGAGGACTTCCACGGGCGCGTCGAGCGGTGGCTCACCGCCCAGATGCCGATCATCCAGATGCACGGCGGTGAGTCCGCCGTCCGGAAGGCCGATCGGGAGTCCGGCGAAGTCGTCATCGAACTCGGCGGCGCGTGTTCCGGGTGCGGGATCAGCCCCCGGACCGCCCAACGCATCAAGACGTCGCTCGCCGACGACTTCGAGGCCGTCACCGACGTCACCGTCCGGTTCTCCGACGACTCCGGCTCTGACTGGACGACCGGGCAGGCCGAGAGCTACATGGGAATCGACCGGAACGAGGGTGGCCGCGGCGGCCGCGGTGAGGGCAGTCCGGACTCCGACGGAATGCACTTCTAACCGACTTTATGTCCTGACGGGTCGCCGCGGCGCGGCCGACGCGAAACCGACGACGGGCCGCCCGCGGGACACACCTCGCGTCGTCTGTTCGCCACCCTCCGTGCCCGCTAGTCCCGCAGCCCACCCGCCAGCCGCTCGGCGACGTCGAGCGCGCGGTCGGCGAGTGCACGCGGGACGTCGCCGGCTTCGACATCCGCCTCCAACTCGTCCTCATCGACGACATCGACCGTCCCGTCCGGGTACTTCACGACGTCCACCTGTAAGTCGACGTACCGGATCGCGTCCGGGAACAGCTCCACGGGCGTCGAGACGTTGACGTACGTGCCTTTGTTCGTCCCGTCTTCGGCCTCGTAGCCGGTCATGTACCACTCGCGCCCTTCTTGGAAGCGCGTAATCGCGACGTCGCCGGCTTCGCGCTCCGTCTCGAGGGCGTCGTAGGTGCCGCCGGGGTGCATCTCGCGTTCGAGCGTCAGCTTCCCCGTCGACGGCTCGCAGTTCGTGACCGTCCCGCTCCCGAGCGTGATGAGCCGCCCGCTCGGCTTCCCGTGCTCGATGGCGAGCGTGTCACCCTCGCGTGGCCCGAACGCGGACGACACTGCTGCGAACGGGAAGTCGTCGGTGTCGACGCCGACCGCCTCCGCGAAGTCGACGGCGCGACTCGCGGCCGGCGTCGCGGCCTTCGTCCGGTGGTGGCCGGGCATCGTCGCGGTCACAGTATCGCGTCGGTCGTCGAGTGCGAAGCGCGAGTCGCGCCCGAACCAGACCCACGCGGTCTCCATCGGGCGATAGATCGCACGCGGGGCGTCAAGCTCGCCCGCCTCATCGAGTGCGTTCTCCAGATCGTCGACGCGTTCGATGGCGGTTTCGAGCGCTTCGCGGAGCGCCGCGAACGATGCCCCCTCGGCGGCGCGTCCCCAGCGAACCGCCCAGCCGTCGGGCACGTCGACGTTCAGCATCTCCGTCGTCTGGACGAGTTCGTGTTCGGCCGTCCCGTCCGGCGTCGCCGCGACGAGCGCATCACCTTCCTCCAGTTCGGCGAGCGCGCCGACGCCGGGGGTCCGAAGCGCCGTCGCGACAGTCGCCCGCCCGTCGAGCCACGGAGCTGCCGGCTCGCGGACCTGCACGCGGAGCTCGTTGTCCGTCTCGACGTAGCCGTCCGCGGCGTCGAACGGGAGGTACGCCTCTCTCCCTTCGCCGAGGTCGAGGACGGCACCGCCGCCCGTCGTCTCCACGACGCGGCCGTCGAACACCGCGCTGGCCGGGACGGGCTCGTTCCAGTCGAGCGCGTCGACCCCGATGTCGACGCAGCGCTCGCGAAGTGCCGCGACGGCCTCGGGATCACCGGAGAGCCCGACGCCCTGTCGGTCCGCCGTCGTCTCGATCATGGCCTCGGCGGGGTCGCCCGGAAAGTCCGCGTCGAAGCGCTCGCGGATCGGCTCGGAGGCCTGTACGACTGTGTGGCCGGCGTCGAGACACGCGGCCGTGAGCGCGGTCGCGTAGATCCCGCGGACGCGAACGCGCGTCATCGGAGGGCGTCCCGCGTCGTCGCGAAGCGCACCCGGTCGTGGACCGTCGGGCCGAGTTCGAGCTCGACCGTCCCGTCGTCGAGCAGTCGGGCCCCCTCGACGTAGACGCCCCACGTATCGAACCGGAGGAACCCGCGGATGTCCTGGCTGTGCGTGAAGAGATCGCAGTAGTCGACGTCGTGCTCGGGGTACGTCTCGTTCGAGTGCGTCTGATCCATGTCGGAGTAGACCGTCTCGTGGTCCGCGAAGAACGCCGCGACGTCGTCGGCTGTCTCGCGTGCCTCGGCCGCGACCGTCTGTTCGACGTCGCGGAGGGTCTCCGCCGATACGCCGGCCTCGCGGAGCGCGTGCCGGGTCGGCTGATCGAAGAGCATACGCGCGCCTACGCGTGTGTGGCTGAAAAAACGTCGCTCTCGCCCGAAGACCTTAGAGAGAGCCGACTGTATCGCTGTCCATGCCACAGAAACGCGACCCGATACAGCGCGTCGCGGACGGCCGTGACCTCTACGACGTGGCGTCGTGGGAGGAGCGTACCACCCTCGATCGGCTCGCGACGCGGGTGTACGGCTGGCTCACGGTCGGGGGCCGGTGGTCGGTCATCGCCCTCGCCGTGCTCATCCTCGCCGCACAGTTCCTCATCGTCGGCGTCGCGGCGTTCCAGAACCCGCTCCTCGGCGTCTACGTCCTGCTGTCGGTCGTTCCCGCGGCGATCCTCGTCTTCTCCGTCTGGCGGATGGACGTCACGATGCGCGAACCGCTGCCGATGCTCGTCGGGACGTTCGTCCTCGGCTTCCTTTTCGCGGGCTTCGCCTCCGTCCTCAACACCGTCCTGAAGAACGTCGTCACGGTGATCCCCGCGGTCGGGATGCTCCTCTTCTTCTTCGTCGTCGTCGGCCCCGTCGAGGAGACGGTGAAGTGGCTCGCTATTCGGCTCTACGCGTATCGCTCCGAGAAGTTCGATGCCGTGATCGACGGCGCGGTGTACGGCGCGGCCGCCGGACTCGGGTTCGCCACGATCGAGAACACGATCTACATCACACAACAGTTCCTCACCGCTGCGAACAGCGCGACGCTCCAGACCGCGCTCGGGCAGGCCTTCCAGACCGCAACGCTCCGGACGTTCGCCGGGCCGGGGCACGTCATCTACTCGGCGTTCGCGGGCTACTACCTCGGCCTCGCGAAGTTCAACCCCGACAACCGCGGGCCGATCGTCGTCAAGGGCCTCCTCATCGCCGCGGCGATCCACGCAACATACAACACCGTCGTAACGTACGTCCCCCAGTTCGTCCCGAACTGGAACCTGCTCACCTTCATCGGGTTCGTTCTCGTCTACGACGGCGTCTTCCTCTGGATCCTCTACCGGAAGCTCTCGCGCTACCGCGACACCTACCACGACCTCGGTGCCGGCCAGGCGTATGAGGACCCCTTCGATGACTTGACACCCGCGATCGAGTACGTCGGCGACGACGAGTCCTAATGCGTTGGTGACGGCGAGCCCTGGTACGTCTCCAAGCGCTCGACGTACTTCGCGACGACGTCGATTTCGACGTTGATCGCGTCGCCGGGTTCGCGCTCGTCGAGTGTGGTCTCCGCCCGCGTCGTCGGGATGATCGCCACGTCGAACGTCCCGGCGTCGTCGTCCACGCTCGCGACCGTGAGACTCACACCGTCGAGGGCGATCGACCCCTTCTCCGCGATGTAGCGTTCGTACCCGTCGGGGAGCGCGAACGTGTAACGATAATCCTCGCCGACCCGCTCGATTTCGACGACTTCGGTCGTGGTGTCGACGTGCCCTTGGACGACGTGGCCATCCAAGCGCCCGTCGGCGGGGAGCGCGCGTTCGAGGTCGACACCGTCGCCGACGGCACGCTCGTCGAGGCTCGTCCGTGCGACGGTCTCGGCGGCGAGGAAGGCGTCGAACCACGCGCCATCGGCCGTCTCGCCGTGGTCCTCGACGGTCAGGCAGACGCCATCAACGGCGACGCTCTGCCCGTGGCTGAACCCGCCGATCCCGTCCGTCTCGATCCGGAGCCGGCGTCCGTCGTCGTTCCGCGTGACGTCGGCGACGCGGCCGGTCGTCTCGACGATCCCCGTGAACATACCAACGATTCCGAGATGCATCACGAAAATGTTGTCGCTTGCGACGCAACGCCTACCCGGTGGCGTTCCCTACGACACGTATGGGGATCCTCTCACAGCTCTCCTTCGTCGTCACCCTCGCCTTCTGCGCGCCGCTCATCACGCTCGGCGCGCAGTACGCATTCGCGGGGAAGTCGCTCGCGCTCCTCTTCTTCGGGCTCGCGGCGCTCGTCCTCGGCGTCGAGCGCTACGTGCTAACCCCCGACGACGTCGCCATCGCGGCCGCCGAGCGCGTCGTCGGTACCGTCGCGCGCGACCCCGACGAGGAGTAGCTACCGCGACCCGTCCGCACTCGGCGAGAGGGACGTTGCGTACTCCGCGAGCAGGTCGTACCCCTCAGCGGTGACGACCGCGAGATCGGCGACGCGGACGCCACCACCCTCCGCGGCGTCGAACACCGTTGGCGCGAGTACGACGACGTTCCCGGGTTCGAGTTCGTCCGCGTTTGTCAACCACGGTGCCTCACGGCGGGCGAGCCCGACGCCGTGACCGAGCGCGTGCACGCCGTCGGTTCTCGCCTCGCCGACGGCGTCGAAGCCGTACGCGACAATCTCCGCCGCGGCTTCCTCGTGCACGCGGCTCGCGGACGTTCCGGGGTCGAGTTCGGCGAGTCCGGCCTCGCGCGCCCGCGTCACCGCGAGATGCGCGCGGCGGTCCCAGCCGCCGTCGGTGTCGACGACGAACGTCCGCGCAAGCCGGCCGTGGTAGCCGAGCGCGTCGCGCGGCGCGAGATCGACGAGCACGGGATCGCCCGCCGCGATCGGCGTGTCATTCGCGAACGCGGGATCGTGCCACGCCGTCCCCGCCGCGACGAGCGTGTTCCCCGCCGGGTCGACACCCGCGCGTGCCAGTGCGGCGTTCACCTCGTGGCGGAGCAATTCCGTCGTCAGCGGTTCGCCGCCGTGGACGAGCGTTCCGTCGTCCCTTCGTGACGCCTCCGCGAGCAGCGTCTCGGTGCGCGCAACGCCCGTCGTAGCAGCCGTCTGGACGGCGCGCAGACGCTTGATCTCCGCGTCCGTCTTCAGCGCGCGTGCCTCGGTGAGCGCGTCCGTCGACGCCACGTCGTAGCCGGCGCGTTCGAGGTAGAGGACGGCCGCGTGCGGGACCGCCGCCGTCGTCAACACCGTTCCCGTGGCGTCGCGTGCGTCGAGGGCGGCCGCGGCGCGCTCCCCCGCGGCGCTCACGCCGAGCGAACCCGCGCTTACAACTGTTCCGTCGAACGTCTCGCGGACGGCGCTCGCCGCGCCCGGCGGCGGACAGAGCACGCGCTCGCCGGTTGCGGTTCGAACGTACGCGCTCGGCCGATCCGCGAGGGCGGGTCCCGCGAGGTACCGCAGCGTCGCGTTGGTCCGGTCGCCGACGTGGACGAACGCGGCCGCATCGCGCGTCCCGATGGCGTCGGCGAGCGCCGTCTCGGCCCGCCCCTCCGTCGCCGTCACGGCCTTAGTTCATCGAGATGGGGGCGGCGGCCTTGGAGAGCGCCTCCTCCAAGGTCTCGCCCGTCGGCTCGCCGTAGAGCAGGACATCGAGCGGGAGCGTCGGCGCGCCCGTCACGAGGTTCTGCATGAGGACGAGGCGCTCGCGGGCCCGAGACATGCCGACGTAGAAGACGCGGCGCTCGTTGTCCGTCAGCACGGGTACGGGATCGCTCTTGCGAGTGAACTCCTCGACGCCCTCCGGGAGGTCGTCGTGGTCGGCCGTCGCCGCCATCTGCTCGACGACCTTCTCCGTGAGGTCGGTTGCGAGGAAGACGTGGTCGGCCTCGCGACCCTTCGCGGAGTGGATGGTGCCGACGCGGACGCGACTCGAATCCATCCCCTGATAGTCACCCTGGAAGTAGGCGTCGATGGAGCGGCGCTGATAGCGCGTCACCTTCCGGAGCATGTCGGCGGCGGCGGTGGGTGCGGGGACGAAGGGCACCCAGTTCCGGATGAACTCGGTGCTGAACTCCATCTGATCAAGCGGGGCGTCGGCCTCCTCGCCCTCGCTGATCTCCTCGCGTCGCTGGTCGATCTCGTCGCGGAAGTCGCTGCGGTCGTTCGTCCCGAACGCCGAGTCCTGCAGCATGTCCATCAGCCGGCGGGCCTGGAGGCCGTCGACGGGTTCGCCCGCGTCGATGGCCTCGACGGCCTGCACGTACTGCTGGAGGCGATCCGTCCAGAGGCGCTGGTCCGTTAGTGCCTTGAACGGGATGCCCTCGGTGATGAACTCGTCGACGAAGTCGAAGAGCTGGTAGCGCGCGCGGAAGAGGATCATCACCGTCTCGTCCGTCGTCTGGATCGTCCGCCGGACGTTGCGCACGAGATCGAGCATCGACGGCGAGTCGACGGCCTCGACGCTCCCGCCCTCCTTGCGGGGGTTCAGGTCCTTCTCCTGGCGGTTCTTGATGTGCTCGACCTCCTGTTGGACGATCTTCAGCACCTCCGAGGGGAGGCGATAGGAGTTCGGGAGGACAACGTTCTCCGTCACGTCCGTCTCGAGGAGGAGGTCGGGGTCGGCACCCTGCCAGGCGTAGACGACCTGGTCGTCGTCACCGGCGATCAGCACGGTCTCCATGTGGGGCTTCCACTCCTCGTACACCTTATACTGGAGGCTCGTGATGTCCTGGAACTCGTCGATGACGAGGTGATCGACGTTCGGGACGAGCGAGCGCTGCTCGACGCGTTCGAGCATGTCCGCGAAGCCCACGAGGTCGTGCTCGCCCTTGTAGGCGCGCCACGCGCGGATGCACTCCGGGACGTCGTAGCGCTCGTCGCTCGACGGCCACGTCGGCGTGTACTTGTTGCCGACCTGGGCGTTGTCGTCGATGTCCGGGGGGAGACGGACCTCCTCTTCGTCCCAGCGGAACGGCACGTCGTACCAGTCGGCGACGTCGCGCCCGGTGCGCTGGAGCCACTGGCTCGTCGCGATGACCTTGTTCCCGAGCGTCGTCGAGCGCGCCGTGCGCCGCGACCCGGAGGCGTACTCGTCCTCATAGGGGACGCCGTAGTCGTCGCAGAACTCCTCCTTGTCGTCCTCGCCGACGACGTCGCCGCGCGAGAGGTTCAGGAGCTCGTAGGCCTTCGCGTGCATCGTGGAGACGTTCCCGCGCAGCGAGTGGGGGTTCACGTCGAGACGCTCCGCCAACCGCTCGCGCACCTCGGCCGCGGCGGCGCGGGTATAGGAGACGACGAGGATGTCCCGTATCTCGACGTCGTCGTCTTCGAGTATCTCCTCGACGCGGTCGAGGAGCGCGGTCGTCTTCCCACTGCCGGGACCGCCGAACAGGCGCGTGACCTGTGGCTCCGACTGACTCATTACACAACTACACGACCTACGAGGGTATAAGCGGCGTGACTTTCGGCGGCAGCGACGCGGTGGCGACGCCGGCGACTCAGGTTCGGCGAGTGGAACGCGCTTCGCGGACCTCAGCACCGTCTCGGATCTTGTCTTCGCAGTTCGGACAGACGCGCGGGGCGCTGTGCTCGTCCGGTGTAAACACCCGTGCATACGCGTCGGTCACGAAGGACCCACAGTTCTGGCAGTCCGGCATACTCACTTCGTCGATAGGGAACAATCCGTCTTAGTTATACTGGCCACCTAACCTATCTGCGGGCGGACAACAACATCGGCGAAACGGCCCACGGACGATGGTTTCTGCGCTCCTCTCGTCCGAACATCACGAATCCGACCCCTGGCTACAAGTCCCGCCCGCCCACACGTCGGCGTATGCGCCTCGCGGACGCCACATGGACCGACGCCGACGCGGCCGCCGTTGATGTGGTCTTCCTCCCGGTCGGCAGCACCGAACAACACGGCCCGCACGCCCCACTCGGCACCGACGCGTTCACCGCCGAGACCGTCGCCGAACGCGCCGCCGACGCCTACGACGGTACTGCGGTTGTCGCGCCTACCGTCTCGGTGGGCGTCTCCGAGGAACACCGCCAGTTCACCGGGACGCTGTGGGTCGCCCCGGATACCTTCCGGTCCTACGTTCGCGACACCGTCGCGTCGCTCGCCCACCACGGCTGGACCGACGTCGTCGTCGTCAACGGTCACGGTGGGAACGTCCCCGCGCTCGGCGAGGTGTGCGCGACGATCAGCCGCCACGACGACGCCTACGCCGTCCCGTTCACATGGTTCGACGCCGTCGGCGACCACGCGAGCGATATGGGCCACGCCGGTCCCCTCGAAACCGCGTTCCTCCGTCACGTCGATCCGGAATTGATCCGCGAGGACCGGATCGACGCCGCCCGCGCGGGTGCGAGCGAGCGTTGGGGCGAGTGGGTTTCGGGCACCAACCTTGCACACGACTCTGCCGAGTTCAGCGAGAACGGCGTCGTCGGCGACCCTGGCGAGGATACCGCCGATCGCGGCGCGGAACTCCTCTCGCTCGCCGTCGACTCGCTCTGCGACCTCGCGGACGCCGTCGTCGAGCGGGCGGACGATCCCGTCCCGCATCGCTGACGCCTGCTCTCGTCCCGTCGATACAGCCCCTCGATCGCTCGCCCCCTACTCGTCGTCTTCCGCGTCCTCGCCTTCCTCCTCAGCGTGTAGTTCCTCTAGTTCCCCGCGGAGTTCGGGGATCGCCGAAGCGAGGTCACCGACTGCGTCGCTCACCGCCTCTAGGTCGTCGAGGACACCCTCGATGCGCTCGATCTCGTCCGCCAGGTCCTCGGCGTCCTCGAAGGCGTCAGCGCGCTCGCCGATGGTGTACCACTTCTTCGCGTCGCGGAGGTGTTCCTCAACCTCCTCGACGGCGAGCGCGGTCCGCAGTCCGTTCAGCACGCCGAGCGTGTTGTCCGCCTCGACATCCCATACGGCGGTCGCGGCCGGGAGCGCGTCGCGCGCCGCCGCGAGGTGGTCCTCGACGTCCGCGCGGATCTCGGTCGCCGCCTCGCCGAACAGCTCGTCGTCGTCCAACCCGGATTGGCTCATAGGGCGTGCTACGCACTCCCGTATTTTAAAAGTCTACCCCGATATCGCCCCTTGCGTTCGTCCGCTCCCGCCTACGCCCCGATCTCGACGAGTTCCATCAGCGGGTAACCGTCGTCCATCGCCATCCGCGCGACTGCCTGCGTGCCCTCGTAGTCGACGACCACCTCGACCTCCATGAAGCGCCCCGTCAGCTCCGTGTAGTCCGCCGGCGCGCCCGCCAGCTCGGCTTCGAGTTCGGCTTCGAGGATGTCCACGGTCACGTCGACGCAGTGCGGTTGGTTCTCGATGGCCTCCTCGATGGCCGTCTCCAGACTCTCCGCGCTCTCCGGGCTGACCGGCGTCCCGGCGAACTGGTGATAGAGCGTCCCGAACTTGATGCCGACCTCGAACGCCGCTTCCTCGGCACTGGCGACCATACTCCCAACCCGAAACGTGGCGGCAAGGGCCTTCCCGTTCGGTGCCGACGAGACTCATGGCCGTTCGTCTCGCTTGCTCACATCCCTGCGGCCGTTCTCACGCTCACCGGTCACCGAGCAGTCGCTACGCGACGCTCGTCGACGGTGGTTCGCGGAGAGAAGCGCCGGGACAGGGATTTGAACAGCGTCAGACGGTCGCTCGCGCTGCGACTGACTGGCTCAAATCCCTGTCGGACGACCGTCCCCTCATCCAGAGACGAGCAGCCACGACTCCTCGTCTCGGATTCGGGAGAAGACGCCGGGACAGGGATTTGAACCCTGAACCCCGTAAGGGGACACGCTTTCCAGGCGTGCGCTTTGCCATTCGGCCATCCCGGCCTGCATCTATCCGTAGCTCGGTCTGCCGTTTAAAGCCTTCTTTTCGGCGTCGCGGGGGCGATCATCGCGCGACGATGCGCGCGCCGAACGCGCCGGCGACCCCGACGACGACGGCTACTCCGAAGAGCGTGAGCAGGGAGGGGCCGCCGTCGGCGAGGGCGCGGTACGCGACGGCGAGGATCAGAAAGGAGAGCGTCGCGACCGCGCCCCACGCGGCCGTGCCCACGATATCCATTTAGTCGCGCTGGGCGGCGACAGCTTCGATCTCGATGGCGACGCCCTTCGGGAGAGCGGCAACGCCGAACGCGCTGCGGGCCGGTGGGTTGTCGGCGAAGTATTCGCTGTACGCGTCGTTCATCTGCTCGAAGTCGTCGATGTCCGCGAGGAGGACGGTCGTCTTGAGGACGTCCTGCATGGTGAGCCCCTCGTCTTCGAGGATGGCCTTGACGTTCTCCAGACACTGGCGGGTCTGCGTGGCGATGTCCTCGTCGTCGAGCGTCTCCCCGTCCGCGGTGAGCGGGATCTGCCCGGCGGTGAAGACGAGGTCGCCGTCGGTCGTTGCCTGACTGTACGCCCCGACTGCCTCGGGTGCGTCCGGTGTCTCGATGATCCGTTTCATACGTTGATCGTCGGCCGGCCGGGACTTAACTGTGGGCGCGTGTCGACGCGCCGACGCCGTTTACCCGGTGGCGGTCGAATGGTCGTCCGTGCGTCGTCGTTTCCGTGCTCTCGCCGTCGTGTCGATTGCGCTCGTCTCGTGGCTCCTCGTGCGTGCGCGCCACCGCGCCGCCGCCGTCCCGCTCAGCCCCGTCACCGCGGGCCGGTACGTCGGTCCGGACTTCCCCGAGCGCGCCGGCCTGACGACCGGTGAGGCTCCCGACGGCGAGATGGACGATATGGCCCACTACGCCCGGCCGGATTTCGACCCGGAGCGCGTCCACCCCGCGATCCGCGACTTCTACGAGGAGACGGCGGCGTATCGGATGACGGGCACGGTGACGTGGCACCGCGGATTCCGCCTCGGTGCGGCGCTCGCCGCGCGACTCACGAGCGCGATCGAACAGCTGAACCTTCCCGGACCGTTCGAGTCCTCGACGATCGCGTTGGAGAGTCGCTTCGCGACGATCCGGGCGGGTGTCGACCCGCGCGAGGACGTCCGGGCGTGGGTGCGGACGAACCCCGAGACGGACGAGGCGGTGTTCGTCGCGCTCTACGGGAGTCACACGGGCGAGTCGGATGCAAGTAGCTCACGCATCGCTCACGAGCGTTTCGTGAACGGGGCGGGTCCTGACGGCTCCGCTGGCTCACGAAACGCCGAGCGTTTCGTGAACGACGCAGCGCGGGGCTCCGCTGGCTCACGTACCGCGACCGAGCGGTACGTGAACGTCGCCGTCCCGATCCCGTGGGGGAACGTCTCGACGGCGCTCCACATCGCGCACGCCGGCGGCGACCCGGACGCGACCGGGATCGACCTGACGACACGGGCGGGCGAGTTGTCGGGACTCTACCTCGTGACGCCGCTTAGCGCGTTCGCGCTCCCGGTCGAGCAGCGCTTCGCCGTCCGGCCCGATAAGGGCGCGAACCACCCCGCGGACGGCGACGCAACGGAGGCGCGGAACGAGGCGGGGATCGTCGCCACGCAGACGATGCGACTCTGCGGAGTCCCGTTCCTTACGATCGAGTACGACGCGGTGCGCGACGACGCTACGGCGGCGGTGGACGACGCACCCTCAGACCAGTAGCTCGACTTCGTATCCTGCCTCGCGGAGGCGCGCGAGGAGCCCCTCAACGTGCTCCTCGCCGCGTGTCTCCAGTTCGAGCTCGACCTCCGCCGCGTTCAGCGCGACGTCGCGGTTCGTCCGGTCGTGCTGGATCGCGGAGATGTTCGCGCGCTCGTCGGTGAGGATGTCGAGGAGGTCGTCGAGCGCGCCGGGGCGATCCTTGAGCACCGTCCGGAGTTTGACGTAGCGCCCCTGATCGACGAGGCCGCGGCGGATCACGGTCGCGAGGAGGGTGAGGTCGACGTTCCCGCCGGAGAGGATCGGGACGACGGTTTCGTCGTCATCGTACTCGAACGCGTCGGCGAGGAGTGCGGCGAGCGACACCGCGCCCGCGCCCTCGACGAGGGTCTTCCCCCGTTCTAAGAGGAGGACGAGCGCGTTCGCGATCTCGGCGTCGGTGACGGTGACGACCTCGTCGACGCGTTCGCGGACGACGGGGAAGGTTCGCTCGCCGACGCCGCGCACGGCGATCCCGTCCGCGATGGTGTCGACCTGCGCTGCTTCCGTAATGTGCCCCTTTTGGAGGCTGTCCGCCACGCTGGAGGCACCCGCGGCCTGTACGCCGACGACGCGAACGTCCGGCGCGATCGCCGTCACGGCCGTCGCGACGCCGCCGATCAGCCCGCCACCGCCGACCGGGACGACGACCGTGTCAGTCGCGGGAAGGTCCTCCATGATCTCGATGCCGATGGTGCCCTGGCCGGCCATGACGGTCTCGTCGTCGAACGCATGGACGTACGTGCGCTCCTCTTCGGCCTCGATCTCGTGGGCACGTGCCTGTGCCTCGTCGTAGTCGACGCCGTGGAGGACGACCTCTGCACCGTAGCTCTGCGTGGCCTTCACCTTCGAGATGGGCGCTGTCTCGGGCATCACGATCACCGCGTCGACGCCGGCGCGCGTCGCGGCCAGCGCGACGCCCTGTGCGTGGTTGCCCGCAGAGGCGGTGACGACGCCCGCCTCGCGTTCGGCCTCGTCGAGACGCTGGACGCGGTTCGCGGCCCCCCGAACTTTGAACGAACCGGTGCGCTGGGTGTTCTCGAACTTCAAGTGGACGTCGGCACCCGTCATCGCCGAAAACGTGTAGGAGTGCGCGAGTGGCGTCCGGCGCGCGACCTCGGAGACGGGAGTGACGGCCTCGTGGACGTCGTCGAGTTCGAGCATATCCCCGCTACGCCGAGGCGTCGCCTAAGGGATTCGATGCACCGCAGAACGGGAGCGTGTGACGACTGGACCGATGTGCCCGGACGTAATAAGTGCCCGGAAAGCGGAGTGAAAGTGAAACTGGTGGGTCGCGTATCGGAACCACACCCCTTAGGGTGAGTCGCCGTGCAGTATCGGCGTGGACAGCCGTCTGGCCGCTACGTGGCGACGTGTCCTCGGGCTCGCGTGGCCCGTGATGGCCTCACAGACCCTCCGCACGCTCATGCGGACGGTGGACGTCCTCGTCACCGCGACGTTCTCGCCCGCCGCCGTCGTCGCCGTCGGACTCGCCGACCTCTACGGGCGCGTTCCGCTCCGGATCGGCATGGGGTTCGGGAGCGCCGCCATCGCGCTCGCCAGCCAGGACACTGGTGCAGACGCCGACGCGAATCGCGCTGAAGCGGTCTCCAGCGCCCTCTTCATCGGACTCCTCGCGGGCGTCCCCATCGCCGTCTGCGGCGTCCTCCTCGGTCCTCCGCTCATCCGGCTCTTCGGTGCGACCGGCGACACCGTCACGCTCGGCGCGACGTACCTCGGCGTCGTCCTCGCCACCGCGCCCGCCCGCCACGTCTCCCTCGTCGCCGCCCGCGCCCTCCAGGGAACCGGCGACACCCGCACGCCCATGTACGTCACCGGTCTCGTGAACGTCACCAATATCACGGGCTCGCTCGTCTTCGGCCTCGGCCTCTTCGGCGTCGCCTCCTACGGCGTCCTCGGCGTCGGTGCCGCGACCGCCGTCTCGAACGTCCTCTCCGCGCTCCTCCTCGTCGTCGTCATCGCCGTCTTCTCCGACGACCTCGCCCTCGTCCGGCCCCGCGACCTCCTCATCGCCCGCCAACTCCTCACCGTCGCCGCCCCCAAGATCGCCGAAGGCTTCGCCACCACGCTCGCCGAGTTCCCGTTCAACGCCCTCCTCCTCGGCTTCGGGACGCCCGTGAACGCCGGCTTCCAGATCGGTCGCCGGGTCTACCAGCAGGTTACCGGCCCGCTCTCCCGTGGCTACCGCACCGCCGTCGGCGTCCTCGTCGGGCAGGCGCTCGGCGCGGGCGACGCCGCCGAAGCCCGCTATCGGGGGTGGGCAACCGCCGGCCTCGCCGCCCTCACTGTCGGCGGCGTCGGCCTCGCGCTCGTCGTTCTCGCCCCCGACGCCGTGCGCCTCCTCGCGAGTGGGTCGCCCGATGCGCGTCCGTACGCGACCGGCTTCGCGCGCGTCTACGGTCTCACTGCCGTCTTCGTCGCCGCCTTCACCGCCCTCTCCGGCGCGCTCGGCGGTGCGAGCGAGACCCGTATTCCCCTCTTCGCACGCGTTACCGGCGTCTTCGGCGGGCTGGTCGGGCTCACCTACGTTCTGGGTGTCGCCCTCGGCTGGGGCCCGCTCGGCGCGTACGTCGCCGTCGGCGTCCAGTACGCCTGGATGGCCGGCGTCGCGTTCCTCGGGTTCCACTACTCCGACTGGGCGCGGCGTGCCACCGACATGATGGCGGAGCGGGGCAGCGTCGCGGGCGGCGCGGACGGCGGCGACTGAGCGACCGGCCGAACGCCTTTCCGTCGGAAGGGAGTCCCTACCGACGTGGGACACTGCATCGCTTGCGGTGCGGAACTCCTCGAAGTCGTCGAAAGCGATACGGCCGCGAAGTTCAGCGACGCGACTGTCTGGGAGTGCCCCGAGTGCGGGGCGATACTCGGCACGAGCGAGTACGGCGTGTAGACTGTGCGTATCGTGCGATCCTGAAAAACCCGGAGCGAAAAGACGGCTCCACTTCGTTCGGCTGGCCGGCGTCCGTTATCGTTCGTCGACGGGGACGAACTCCTGATCCTTCGGGCCGACGTAGCGCGCCCGCGGGCGAATCAGACGGTTGTCGTCGTACTGCTCGAGGACGTGGGCGATCCACCCGCCGACGCGGCTCATGGCGAAGATGGGCGTGTAGATGTCCACCGGGATGCCCATCTGGTAGTACGTCGTGGCGGAGTAGAAGTCGACGTTCGGGGCGAGGCCTTTCTCCTCTTTCATGTACTCCTCGATGGCGACGCTCATCTCGTACCACTTCGTGTCGCCCGCGGCCTCGCCGAGCTCCTCCGATTGCTCGCTGAGGATCTTCGCGCGCGGGTCCTTCACGTTGTAGACGCGGTGGCCGAAGCCGGCGACGCGCTCGCCGTTGTCGAGGGCATCATCGACCCACTGAACGGGGTCCTTTCCGGACGCATCGACCTCGTTCAGCATCTCCATGACGTTCTGGTTCGCGCCGCCGTGGAGGCTCCCGGACAGCGTCCCGATGGCGGACGTGACCGCGGAGTGGAGGTCCGCGAGCGTCGAGGCCGTCACCATCGCGGAGAACGTCGAGGCGTTCAACCCGTGGTCGGCGTGGAGGACGAGCGCCTGATCGAAGACGTCCTCCATCACGTCGTCGGGCTCCTCGCCGTTCAGCATGTAGAGGAAGTTCGCGGCGTGGCTCAAATCCTCGCGTGGCTCGACGGGCTCCTCGCCGTTGCGCAGACGCGTGAACGCGGCGACGATCGTCGGGAGTTTTGCGGTGAGGCGTTTGCCCTTCGCGAGGTTGGTCGCCTCATCTGTCGGGTCGGCGTCCTCGTCGGCGTCCGGATCGAACGCGGAGAGCTCCGAGACGGCCGTCCGGACGGCAGCCATCGGCACTTCGTCGGCGTCAGCGAGGTCGCTGACGGTCCCGAGGACATCGTCGTCGACGGCGCGCTCTGTGGCCATGTCGCTCGCGAACGCGTCGAGCTCCGACTCGGATGGGAGTTCACCGTTCCAGAGGAGATAGAGAACTTCCTCGTACGACGCCCCACGCGCGAGGTCCTCGATGGTGTAGCCGCGATAGACGAGCCGACCCTCGTCACCGTCGATGTCGCTGAGCCCGGACTCAGCCACGAGCACACCTTCGAGCCCCTTCTTGAGTTCGTCGGACATACACCACGGTTCTTCACCGGGTTTCAAAAGGATTGCCTATTGTCCATCGTTTGTCGGTGTCGGCCGGTCACTTCCGTGACGATGGCCACGAAACTCCGGTCGCTTGTCGGCTAGACTGCGGGTACTCCTGTCCCCCTGCATTCTGATCGACGGGTCTGTTCTGAGACGCTGATTCCACGCGACGGTGAACACGACTCGGAAGTCGCACTCATATGCCTTTTTGAGTGGGGGAACCGTCGTCGTTCGTATGCGCGTCGGGATCGTGGCTCAGCGCGGAAACGCCCGCGCGGCCTACCTCGCTGCGGACATCGGTGAGATGCTCGCTGCGCGGGACGCCGAGACGTGGTACGACACGGAGACAGCGGACGCCATCGACGTCGAGGGGACGCCCGTCGAGGAGTTCGACCGGTGTGACCTCGTGGTGAGCATCGGGGGCGACGGCACGTTCCTGTTCGCCGCCCGCGGTGCCGGCTCGACACCGATCCTCGGTGTGAACCTCGGCGAAGTGGGCTTTTTGAACGCCGTCTCGCCGGACGACGCGGTCGCGGCGGTCCGCGAGGAGGTCGAGCGCGTCGCCGAGACCGGCGAGGTCCGCGCCCGCGAAGTCCCGCGAGTGCAGGCGGAAGGCGGCCAGGAGTGGTCGCTGACGCCGGCGCTGAACGAGGTGGTCGTCCAAGGACCAAAGCGCGGGCACGGGCAGGGCGTCGAGGTAGAGGTCCGCGTCGACGGCTCGCTCTACACGGCGGGGCACGCCGACGGCCTCCTCGTCGCGACGCCGACGGGCTCGACGGCGTACAACATGAGCGAGCGCGGCCCGCTCGTCCAGCCGGGCGTCCCGGGGTTCATCGTGAACGACATGTGCGCGACGGACACGATGCCGCCACTCATCGTACCGCTCGACGCCGAGATCACGGTGCGTGTCGACGGCGCGGACGAGGTCGTTGTGTCCGCGGACGGCGCAAGCCGCTATCACGTCGAGATCCCGGAGATCATCACACTGACGCGCGCCGACGAGCCCGCGCGCGTCGCCGGCCCGGAGAGCGACTTCTTCCAAGCGCTGAACAAACTCGAATAGCGGCGGGCCACACGGAGCGGGGTTGCGGGACGGCAAACGGCGAAGCCGCGAGCGAACGCGGCGCGAAACGCCACGCAGAGGCGAACCGCGAAGCCGAAAGCAAGCCTGGACGGTCGGTCTACTCGTGGATCGGGTCGGCGTCCGTCCAGCCGCGATCGAAGGCCTCGCGGACGCTCGTGGCGAACGACGGGTCGGTGAGGTCGATGACGGCGAACGCTTCGTCGGGCGCGATGGGGTTTCGGAGGTCGAGGCAGACCTCGACGCCGTCGACGATGGTGACGTCGCCGTGGACGGAGCCGCCGACGCGGGCCTCGAAGTTCTCGTATCCCGCGAGGTGGTCGAATGACTGGTCGTTCACGACGTCCGGGACGTCGGCGACGAGGCCGGGTGAAACGAGGAATCTGACGGTAACGCCGCGTTCGAGCGCGTCGACGAGGTGAGTAACGATGCGGTTCGAGGCCGTATCGACGTCGACGCCGCTCGGGGCGGAGCCGGAGACGCTGTAAATGGACTCGTCGGCGTCGTCGATGCGATCGAGGAGGCGTTCGAGGGTGTCCTCCGCACCGACTTCCGCGGTCCAATACCCCTCGTCGGGCTCGGGTGGGCCGGCGATCTCGCCGCGGAGTTCGTCGGCGACGGTCGCGTACTGCTCGGCTTCGGCGTCGAGTTCGCGCTCGCGGGCGGCGAGCAGCCGATCGAGTGCGGCATCCGGATCGACGGCGACGTACTTCTTCGGGCGGCTCGCGTCCTGCGAGCGCGCGAGCTGTCGGGATTCGATACTCCCGAGGACGTCGTAGATACGCCCCATCGGGACGTCACTCACATCAGACAACTCACGCGCAGTTGCCGGCTCGACGTCGACGAGTGACCGATAGACCTCTGATTCGTACTGTGAAAGTCCGAGATCCGTTAGATCCGTCATACACTTGTGGTCGGTCGTATCAGAGTTAAACCTACTGCGTGTTTCTTCGGTGAACACGACCCGGAGAATCGCCCGAAACCCTAACACGTCCCGGATCAAACGTGGTGGACGCTATGTCCCTGAACATCGGTGACGCGCTCGAAACGGGCGTCGGCCGTACGTTCACCCGTGCCGGGCTGACGCTCGCGGGCGCGTTCTTCGTCCTCCAGTTGCTCGTCACGCTGTTCTCAACGAACATGAACGCGCCCTCCAGTCGACAGTCCCACCCTCCGAGATCGCGCCGGTCGTCCTTCCCGTCGGCGCGCTCGTCAGCGGCGTCCTCAGTCTCGTTGCCTACGTCCTCACCGCCTACCTCGGCATCGTCGCGATCCGGTCGATGGTGAGCGACGTCACCGACCACATCCCGAGTGAGTTCTTCACTCGCAACGTCGCCCCCGCCTTCGGCTGGTGGGTCGTCGCCTCCATCGTCGTCGGGATTCTCGTGACTATTGGGCTCATCCTGCTCGTGATCCCCGGTATCTACCTCTCGCTCGGCCTCGCGTTCACGCTCGTCTACGTCGCCACCGAGGACGAGACCGCCTTCGCCGCGATGCAGTCCTCGTGGGACCTCGCGTCGGGCCACCGCTGGCGGCTCCTCGCCACCTTCCTCGTTCCGGGCGTCGTCTATCTCGTCATCGCCGGGATCATCGGCGTCGTCCTCCCCACGACGACCGTCGTCGGCTGGGTGCTCACCGCCCTCATCGGGGCCGTCTGGGCAGTCTTCATTCAAGCGCTTCTCGCTGCGTGCTACCACCAGCTCCGCGGCGAGTCGGCTGACGCGGACGGCGAGAGCGACACCGGGCCCGCCGACGGCGGCGACGGTACCGCGCGCGCCACCGTCGCAGACGCCTAGGCGAACCGCGTCTTACTTTATCCTCGCCGCTCCATCTCGACTCGAATGGACGAACGGGTTCTCCTCACGGGCGCGGAGGGACGCGTCGGACAGGCGGTATTGGAGGGTATCGGCGACGCGTACGAGTGGCGGCTGTTCGATCGCGACCCGCCCGCCGAGGAGACCGACTACGAGTTCATCGTCGCCGACGTCACCGACGACGAGGCCGTCCGCGACGCTATGGCGGACGTCGACGTCGTCCTCCACCTCGCCGGCGATCCCCGCCCCGAAGCGCCGTGGGACTCCGTGCTGACGAACAACATCGACGGCACGCGGACAGTCTACGAGGCCGCCGTCGAGACCGGCGTCGATCGCGTCGTCTTCGCCTCCTCCAACCACGCCGTCGGCCACTACGAGACCGAACGCAAACCCGACCTCTACCGCAAACACGATGACTATCGACTCGACGGCACCGAACTTCCCAGGCCCAGCAACCTCTACGGGGTCTCGAAGGCCGCCGGCGAGACCTTGGGGCGATATTACCACGACGAGCACGGCCTCTCGGTCGCCTGCGTCCGCATCGGCAACCTCACGAAGGGCCACCCGCCGATCGACTACGAGCGCGGGCAGGCGATGTGGCTCTCCTACCGGGACTGTGCGCACCTCTTTGAGCGCTGTATCGAGGCGGAGTACGGCTACGAGATCGTCTACGGCATCAGCGACAACGACCGCAAATACTACTCGCTGGAGCGCGCGAAGGACGTGCTCGGCTACGAGCCGCAGGACAACTCCGCGGAGTTCACGATTGAGGGCGAACCGAAAGAGGACGAGTGAGGGTGTCGCGGCGGCACTCGATCCCGATGCGCGACCACCCAACTTATCCAGTATAAACCCGTATCGACGCCCATGAGACACCCCGGACTCAAGCTCCGGATGGCGGTCGTGGGCGCGATCCTCTTCGCGTTCTACGCCGTCGTCGCCGCCGTCGCGTACGCCATGGGCGTCCCGCTCGTGCTCGTCCTCCTCGGGAGCGTCGCGCTCGTCGGCGTCCAGTACAAGATCGGGAAATGGTCGGCCTTGCGCTCGGTCGGTGCGGAGGAGATGCCAGAGAGCGGACGGTGGGCCGACGTCCACCGTCGCGTCGAGGCGCTCGCCGACGACATGGGCATCGACAAGCCGCGTCTGATGGTCGCGGACATGGGCGTGCCGAACGCCTTCGCCGTCGGCCGCAAGGGCGCAGCGACGGTCGTCGTCTCGAACGAACTCGCGCGCACCCTGAACGACGACGAGCTCGAAGGCGTCCTCGCGCACGAGCTCGCGCATGTGAAGAATCGCGACGTCGTCACGATGGTCATCGGGCAGGGGATCGCCTCCATCGTCGGCATCGCCGCCCAGTGGCTCGTCCTCCTCTCCGGAGACAACGACCTCGCGGACTTCTTCCTCTCGATGATCGTCGGGACCGCCGTCCAGTTCGTCGTCATGCTGTTCGTCCTCGCGATCAGCCGCTACCGCGAGTACGTCGCCGACGCCGACGCCAAGCAGTACATCGGTAGCGGGGAACCGCTCGCCCGCGCGCTGGAGAAGATCCAGCGCGGCAACGAGAACCCGAGTGCGAGCAGCACGTCGTCCCGCCAGCGCCGCGGTCGCGGGCGCGGCCAGCGTTCACGCGGCGGCCAGTCGAGCGGTGTGAACGAGCAGGTCGGCGCGCTCTGTATCTTCGACGATGACGAGCGCTCCCTGCTCACGAAGCTCGTCGCCACCCACCCGCCGGTTGAGAAGCGAATCGCGCGTCTCCGCGAGTAGATGGACGCGCGCACGACGCTCGCGATCGGCCTCGGTGCCGCCCTCGGCGTCTTCTGTCTCGCCCGGCCGGACGTCGTCCTCCGCCTGAGTGCGTTCGGCGCGACGACTCCCGATCGGACCGGCCGATACGGCGATGACGGGGCCGCATCGTCCCGCGCGACGTGGGTCGTCCGCGCGCTCGGTGCCGCCTGCCTCGCCGTGACGGTGTACCTCGCGTTCGCATAGCGTCTACCCGAACAGCCCTTCGACGTCTTTCTCGCGTGCCTCGCGGCGCTCGACGCGCTCGACGAGCCGCTGGTACGCGATCGGGCGCGCTTCGGGATCGGTCACGACGTCGTAACAGAGCGTCACGAACGCGCTCGTTCCCGCCTCGTCGAGGTCCTCACGGGCATATTCGACGGCCGCCTCGGCGCGTTCGCGCTCGCCACCGAACGTGTCCGCGATTGCTGGCGCGAGCGCCAGCACCTCCTCGATGTCGAGGTCGTTGAGCGCTATCCGCTCGCCATCGAGCGTGATCGCGGGCGGTCGCCGTCGCTCCAGCGCTTCGGGGTCGTTCGCGACGGTGTCGAGGTAGTCGCGTAGGGCCGCGACCCCCACCTCCCGTTTCCCGTCGAACTCCGATAGTGTCTCGACCGCCGCTCGTGCCTCGCTCGCGAGGCCGTCGAACGACCCGGTGCGACCACGCGTGATCACGGCCGCGGCGTCGGCGAGGTCGGCGGCGAGAGCACTCCCCCCCTCGCGCCAGACGTCGCGTGCGGCCGCGTACTCGCCGGTGTTGAAGGCTGCGACACCGGCACGCACTCTCTCGTTCATACTGTCGTTTCACGCCGAACGGAGAAAGGCGTGGCGTCGCGCCAACCGGCGATGAGCCCGGTTCCAACCGCGTATCGAATAGGGCCGACCGAAGCCGGATCGACGCTGGAGAGCACGAAGCATTCGGACGGCGTCCGCGCAAGCCTCTAGGCGGATGTGGGCACGCAAGACGCACGTCGCGTAGGCCTTCACAAATTCCTCCCCGCCCCAAGGGGCGGGGTTTCCTGCTTGTAGAAAGATGAGACGGAGTCTGCGCGAGCCACCAAGTGAGTGCGGGTAAGCCCGACGCTCGTCGTGTGGGGCTTCGCAAATGTAGCCGTCCGGACGGAGTCCGCGCGAGCGTAGCGAGTGCGGGCAAGCGAGACGCTACGTGTCTCGCGGAGTCCGGACGTGACTGAGTGAAACGGAGCGACGAGGCGAAGCCTCGTCGCGTAGTGAAACGAAGGAACGTCCGGACGGAGATTTGAACTCCGGTCCCTGGCTCCGCAAGCCAAGAGGATAGTCCACTACCCTACCCGGACTCACTCATCCGTAGCCGCAGGGTACGTAAAGCGGTTACGATTCGACCACTCTCCTGGGGCGTGGTCCCGCGCGTCACGCGTCGCCGCGTGGCGTGAGTTCAAGGCTGAAGAGGGAGTGACGTACTACCGATGAGCGACCGACAGCGGGCCGGAAACGGGCAAGGACAACGCTTATGCGCGGGCCTACCTTGGTCCAAACTACGATTATCATGGGTGCGATAGAGGATACGTACGCCGACCTGGAGACCGACGAGGTTTCCCTCGACGAGTTCCGTGAGGCCGTCGCGGAGAAGGTCGAGCAGATGGGTGGGCTGGCGGACGACGAGACGGCCGCCATGCTCCTCGCGCACGAACTGCAGGACGGGGAGGTGAACGGCATCGCGGACGTCACCCCCGAGATGGACGAGGCGAAGTTCGTCGGCAAGGTCGTCTCCGTCGGTGAGCTCCGTACGTTCGAGCGCGACGACGAGGAGGCGGAGGACGGCCGCGTGCTGAACGTCGAGGTCGCGGACGAGAGCGGGTCGATCCGCGTCTCGCTGTGGGACGAACAGGCCGCGAACGCCGCCGGGGAACTGCAGGTCGGCGACGTCATCCGCGTGGCCGGCCGGCCGACGGACGGCTACAACGGCGTCGAGGTGAGCGCCGACCGCGTCGAGCCAGACCCCGACACGGAGATCGACGTCCAGATCAGCGACACCTACCGGATCGAGGACCTCTCGGTCGGGATCTCGGACGTCACGCTCGTCGGCGAGGTGCTCGACACCGACGCCGTCCGGACGTTCGATCGCGACGACGGGAGCGAGGGACGCGTCGCGAACCTCTCGCTCGGCGACGAAACGGGCCGCGTGACGGTGACGCTCTGGGACGAGCGAACCGAGGCCGTCGAGGAGTTCTCACCCGGCGCTGTCGTGGAGGTCGTCGATGGCTACGTCCGTGAGCGCGACGGCTCGACCGAGCTCCACGTCGGGAACCGGGGGGCGATCGAGGCCGTCGACGCGGACGTCGAGTTCGTCCCCGAGTCCACGCCCATCGAGGAGTTGGAGATGGACGACGTCGCGGATATCGCGGGCGTGATCCGCTCGATGGACGAGAAACGGACGTTCGATCGCGACGACGGGAGCGAGGGCCAGGTCAGGAACGTCCGCCTGCAGGACGACACCGGTGACATCCGGGTCGCCCTCTGGGGCGAGAAGGCGGATCGTGATATCGGACCCGGTGACGAGGTGATGTTCACCGACGTCGAGATCCAGGACGGGTGGCAGGACGACATCGAGGCCTCCGCAGGGTGGCGCGCGAGCGTCGTCGAACTCGCGGATGGCGCGACGACAACCGTCAGCGGTGACGACGAACCGTCGGAGAACGCAGAAACTGGACTCGACGCGTACGCCGACGGGACCGCCCCGGAAGCGGCGTCGAACGATGCTGGCGGTGACGCCGCTGACAGTGCCGATACTGACGGTGACGCCGACGGTGAAGACGTCGAGTTCACCGGCACGGTCGTACAGGCGCGCGACCCGGTCATCCTCGACGACGGGACGGAGACGATGAGCGTCGAGACGGACGCGGACGTCACGCTCGGGCAGACAGTGACGGTCCGCGGGACGCTACGTGACGACCGACTCGACGCTGAGGAAGTCCGCTAGTCCCAGTTCTCGTCGTCCCGGTAGTTGTCCGGGTTCGCCACCTCTTTTGCGTCCTCGTGACGCGCCTCGTCTTCGTGCTCTCGCTCCTCTTTGATCTGTTCTTCGCGGTACTCCTCTTCGGCCGCACGTCGGTCCTCGACGGCATCCTCGGCTTCGCGCTCGTTCGCTTCGACCTCCTGGTCCGCGACGTCTTCGGCTGGGGCCTGTCCTGGGTTGTCTGTCATGGCGTACCAGGGACGGAGGACCGCCATCCCCAAGTGTGTGGTGGCGGTCGGCGTCGCACGACCCGGGACGGAAAACGTTAAGGGTCGTACACGCACGTTTCACGGTATGAGTGTCGAGCTCCCGTTCGCGCCGGTGGACACGGTTATCCGGCGTGAAGCCGGCGACCTCCGCGTGAGCGCGGACGCCGCGGAGGAACTCGCTCGCCGCATCCAGCGCCGCGGTGCGGACCTCGCCCGGGAGGCCGCAGAACACGCGACTGATGCGGGCCGCAAGACCCTGATGGTCGATGACTTCGGGTTCGACGCGACCGACACACCCACTCGGGGCGATCTCACGCTCCCGGTCGCGCCCGTCGATCGTATCGCCCGTCTCGACATCCCCGACGAGTATCGGGTGTCGGCCGACGCCCGCGTCGCGCTCGCCGCACATCTCGAGGCGTTCGCGGACGACGCCGCCGAGGGCGCGGCGACACTCGCCCGTCACGCCGGTCGTCGCACCGTGCAAGCCGAGGACGTCGAGACGTACTTCGAGCTCGTCGAATGAACTTCGGCGTCAGTGACGTCTGTGCGGAACACGACCCCGGCGATCGGCACCCGGAGAACCCCGACCGAATCCGTGCGATCAAGCGCGCGCTCCAGAAGCGTCACGGCATCGAGTACGTTACCGCCGAACCCGCGGACGAGGACGACGCGCGTGCCGTCCACGATGCCGACTACGTCGCGGAGATCCGCGAGTTCTGCGAGGACGGCGGCGGTAGCTGGGACCCGGACACGATCGCCGTCGAGGCGACGTGGCGCGCCGCGCTCGCCTCGGCGGGCCTCGCGATGTGGACGGCCGACGCCGCCCTCGATGGTGGCACCGGACGCGCAACCCCGTTCTCACTCGGCCGGCCGCCTGGCCATCACGCGGTTGCCGACGACGCCATGGGCTTTTGCTTCCTGAACAACGCGGCCGTCGCGAGCCAACACGCCATCGACGCACACGACGTCGAGCGTGTCGCCGTCTTTGACTGGGACGTCCACCACGGCAACGGCACGCAGGACATCTTCTACGACCGGGACGACGTCTTCTACGGCTCGATCCACGAGGACGGCCTCTACCCCGGAACGGGCGACATCGACGAGATCGGGACAGGCGATGGCGAGGGCGCGACGATGAACGCCCCGCTCCCCGCCGGTGCCGACGACGCCGACTACCGGCTCCTCTTCGACGAGGCGTTCGCGCCCGCCATCGAATCCTTCGACCCCGATCTCTTCCTCGTGAGCGCGGGCTTCGACGCCCACCGCCACGATCCCATCTCGCGGCTGCACGTCTCTACCGACGGGTACGGGATGCTCACGACCCAGGTGCGCGACCTCGCCGAGCGCTGCGACGCCGCGCTCGGCTTCGTTCTGGAGGGGGGATACAGCCTCGATACGCTCTCCGAGGGCGTCGGGATGGTCCACGAGGTCTTCGACGGCTTCGTTCCCGAGGGCCCCAGCAGCGACCCGTCGGATGAGGCCGCAGACGTCCTCGCCGACGTCCGCGAGGCTCACGGCTTCGGATCGAAGTAGGCCGCCAACTCGGTCCCGAACTCCGCGGCGAGCGCCGCGACGTCCGCGTCCGCGAGGACGGTGTAGTCGTCAGCCGTGACGAGTCGCTCGACCGCGTGGCCGAGCGCGACGGTATCGAGTTTCGTCTCGGCGAACGCCGCCGCGTTCCGCACGTCGCGCTCGCGCTCGACGACGTATCGATCGCCGTCGATGTAGGGACCGTACACCGTCTCGTCGTCCGCGTACTTGGCGTAGAACTCCGTCGCGTGCTCGCCGACGTGCACCGGCGGCCCGCGGTGGCGCTCGATCGCCGGTAGCGCCGCGACCGAGAGCTCACAGAGGAGGACGGCCGTCTCGTCCGCCCACGTCGCCGCGCGCACCACCTCGAAGCCGTGCTCTTCGAGCCCGCGAACGAGGCCGTCGAGCGACCGGCGCAACTGGGGGTAGCGCTGGTCCTCGACGAGCCCCAGGAGGGCATCATCGTCGAAGCGGACCGCGAGCGCACGGGTTCCGCGCTCGGCGAACGCCGCCCGCACGGCCTCGGCGTCCATGGGGTCGCGCGGCGACGCGAAGAAGTAGCTCTCACGCGGATCGTCGCGGAACCGCCGCGCGTAGTGCTGGAGGCGCGCGACGTTCGCCGCGGAGACGACGGCCGCGACGTTCCGCTCCGGATCCGTCGGGTCGACGACGACAAGCGGGTCGTCGAACGTCGCCGCCGCGTGGCCCTCCGGATCGAGTTGTATCGGTGGGTGCCAGTCGGCCGCGGCGTCGAGCAGTGCCTCGAACCCGCCGTACTCGCAGACGAGGAGCTCCGTGAGGTAGCCCGAGAACCCCTCCGTCTTCAGGTCGGAGCCGTACGCGCCGATCCCCTTGAGGAACTGCTTGCAGAGCCGAACGTCCGCCGCGAGGTCGTCGTCGAGGCGCGCCTCCAGGTATTCGGTGTGGAACGGCGTCCGATCGACCGCCGAGCGGATGTCACGGGCCGACTCGACCGCATAGCACGGCACGAGGTCGACGTCGTATCCTTCGAACCCGCCCTTCACGTACGGGTGCTCGGCGTACTCCTCGTGGCCGTCCGGGAGGACCGCGTTCCCGATCGCGAGGCCGTGTGTCTCCAACTCGTCGCGCTCCAGCGACGGCGGGAAGCGCACGAAGACGTCGATATCCCGATCGCCGCGTACCCACGTTCCGCGTGCCGTACTTCCGACGCGAACGACGTCGGCGTCGAGGTCGCGCTCGTCGATCGTCGCCTCCGCGCGCTCGACGAGTCGCTGGGCGACCGTCCGCAGTCGCTCGCGCTCCGTCGGCGTCGGGTCCACGCGCTTCCGGACCGCCCGCAGCACGGCGTTCGTCTCGGTCATAGCGGCGCTACGCCCGCCGCGCTCCAAAAACCGTCGGTGGTCGTCCCCCGGGGGAAAACGAAAGCCATATTTGAGCGACACCGCTACGGTGGAGTGCGAGCAAGCCGCCATAGCTCAGTTGGTAGAGCACCTGGTTGTTACCCAGGTTGTCCCAGGTTCGAGCCCTGGTGGCGGCGTAATTTCTCTTCGCGAATCACTTCACGAGACGCGGAGCGTCTGTCGTGAGCTTAGAACCGTAACGCGCCCCCGCTTCCTGCGAACCCGACACCCTAAAGACGACGGCCCCGGTACGCCGATGTGAGGGCCCTTAGCTCAGTCTGGTTTACAGCCCCCGGCTCATATCAGCCTATTGACACTATGTCGGCTGTGGGACACCGGGTGATCGGTGGTTCAAATCCGCCAGGGCCCATCCCGATATTCGCCGTTCTCTGGCCGGATTTAGATAGAAAGGGGGGGCCTAAGTCCCCGCCCTCGAGGAAGCGATGCCAGTCGCTGAATAGGGCGGGGTAGTTCACCGGTTCCGGTCGATCCAGCGGCAGAAAGCGTCGAAGTCCTCCGCGCCGGCCTGCTCGGCGATGTTTCGAAGCGTCCCCGTAGCGACCCGGTCGTGGCGCGGGACGCTCACCGTTCGAGGCTCCGTGTTGTGAGCCTCTGGTGGCGTCCACTTCAGAATCAGGTGGTCGCCGTTCGTGCGAACCCACTCGAAGCCGCCGACGTTGACCAGTACCTTCACGACGTCGTCGCCGGAGAAGTCGCGCGTGACCATCCGGCGCTACTGGAGGAAGTCGGGGAGTTCGCCGGACTCGTTGTCCTCGGGATCGACGCCGAGTTCGCGCAGCTCCTCGTCGGTCGGCGCGCGGCCCTCGCCCTGAACGCCGGCCACCGCCTCGTCGAGGTTCGAAAGCGCGGCCTCGCGCGTCTCGCCCTGGGAGGCGACGCCGGTGTCCTCGTCGCGCGCCACCCACAGGCCCGTCTCCTCGTCGAGCGAGAGCGAGATCTCCGAGGGCGTCGTCGGCTGCTCCTCACCGCCGTCTCCGACGTTCGTACTCATGTATGGGACAACGTGGGACAGGAGGATAAGTCCTCGCCAGTGCCGTGCTGTGGGCTTTGGGCGTGAGTCCTGGGGGTGACGCGACGTCGAAACGGCATCCCCGAATATGCACACGAGCTCGGACTCACAGAGATGCAAGGGGGAAGGCGACTTCAGTCGTGGATCGACGACTTCTCGGCCCGTTCCTTTACTACTCGCCCGGCGAACACCCTTCCTATGGCCGACGTCCCGCCGATCGACGAGTCGCATATCGGGGAGACGCCGTTGTTCGAGATCGATCATCCCGAGGTCCCCTGTGCGGTGTACGCGAAGCCGGAGTGGTACAACCTCCACGCACAGCCGTACGGCGGCGGGTCGGTGAAGAGCCGGATCGCGCGCTCGATGCTGGACGCCGCGGTTACCGACGGCGACCTCGAGGACGACACGCTCGTCGTCGAACCCTCATCGGGGAACACGGGGACGGCGCTGGCGCGTCTCGGCGTCGCGCGCGGGTACGATGTCGAGATCGTGATGCCGGACGAAGCGCCCATGGAGAAAGCCGAG
Source organism: Halarchaeum salinum (assembly GCF_039520965.1). Classification (NCBI taxonomy): domain Archaea; kingdom Methanobacteriati; phylum Methanobacteriota; class Halobacteria; order Halobacteriales; family Halobacteriaceae; genus Halarchaeum; species Halarchaeum salinum. The sequence goes on along the minus strand of NZ_BAAABL010000060.1, from coordinate 6,314 downwards.
GCAATCCGCACGGCTGGCGGGGCGGTAACGTACGCGCCGGACTACGAGGCGATGCTCGAGCTCGCGGACACGCGTGTCGACGAAGTGAACGCGTACATGCCGAATCAGTACGCGAACCCGGCGAACCCCGGCGTCCACGAGCGGACGACCGGACCGGAGATTCGCGCGCAGACGGACGGGCGCGTCACGCATTTCGTCGCAGGCGCGGGGTCGGGCGGGACAGTGACGGGCGTCGGGCGCGCGCTCCGCGACCGCGGCGACGTCACGATCGTCGGCTTCGAGCCCGCGGAGCCGCGCCACGGCATCGACGGCCTCAAATATATGCACGGGTCGCGCTACCACGAACCCGAGATCTACGCGCCGGACGAACTTGACGACGAACTCTCGATTACGACGGCCGACGCGTACTACGAGGCCCGGCAGCTCCGCGAGCGCTACGCCGATCGCGACCCCGCGATTCACGACGTCGGGCAGTACGACGCCGCACTCGTCCGCGAGCACCTCCGCGTGGACGGCGAACTGCTCGTCGGCGCGTCCTCGGGTAGCGCGCTCGCCGCCGTAGTGCGTCTCGCCGAACGGGGCGATCTCGACCCTGACGACGTCGTCGTCGTGCCGTTCCCGGATCGCGGTGATCGGTACGGGCACATCCCACTTTGGGACGACTACCTGTGATCCTTCGAATACGCTGAGACCCGGCTGTTTTTTCTGGATCGCCGCAAAATCGAGGGGGTGATGGCCGCCCTCCACGCCCCGGTTCCCGACTACCTTGCCCCGCCTCCCGCTCGCTCCATCCCGCTCCTCGACCCCCTCGCCCTGACCGGCCGCCCATGAGCGCCCGCGAAACCGACACACACCCGTCCGTACGGCGTCTCGGCTCCCCCGTTGCCGTCGCCGTCGCGAACCTCTTTCCGCTCGTCGGTGTCCTCGCCCTCGACTGGGATCTCCTGACGGTCCTCGTCCTCTACTGGCTCGAAATGGGCGTCGCCGCGCTCTGGGGCGTCCCAAAGGCGCTGCTCGCCGTCCCATTCGATCGCACGGTGAGCGCGCGCGCCCTCCCGCTCGCCGGCCTCAGAACGAAACGCGGCGGGTGGACGGTCCGCGGGCACACACTCTACGTCCGCAACGTCCCGACGGCGCTCCTCCAGCTCTTGATGCTCGGCATCGTCTGGGTCGGAATCGGACTCTTCTTCGCCTACACGCTCGACCTGTGGGGCGCGCTCGGGGACGCGCGCTGGCTCACGGTCGTCATCGCTGCGCTCGGGATGACCGTCGCACACGGCGTTTCGTTCGCTCGCGACTACGTCGGCGAGCGGGAGTACGAACACACGTCGGCACGCATGGCGATCTCACACACCGGCCAGCAGACGTTCTTCGTGCTCTTGCTCGCGTTTCCGGTCGCCGCAAGCGAGTCGTTCCGGACGGGTGGGCTCGCAGTCGTAGTCGGCGTCGTCGCCGCGAAACTCCTCGCCGAGGCGTACCGACGGTGGAGCGACGGCGAACCCGGCGACGGGATCCTCGCTGCGATTCTCGGCGATCGCGACACGACCGTCGACGCCCCGCAGATCCCGGTTCCCGACGGTGATCCCGACGCCGTCCGCACGCCCGACCCGCGCGCCGTCCGTCTCGAGTGCGCCTGTCGCGGGCTCGCGACGCTCGCCAGCCGCCCCGCGTTCCTCTGCATACTGGTCACGCTGTTCCTCGCCGTCTTCCTCCAGTCGCCGCTCGCGCTCGTTCCCGCCTCGCTGCTCGTCGTCGCGATCTGCCTCGGCGCTATCGGCCGCTACCTCCAGCTCGGGGCGATGGCGTTTCATCGCTATGGCGACGCGCTCGTCGGTTACGACCGCCTGCTCGACGAACCGCAGTGGCGTACCCCGCTGGCTGACTGTGAGGGGGCGATCCCACGCCGCCTCGTCGACCGCGTCGCCGACACCGCACTCGTTTCGCTCGACTGGCGCGAACCGACCGACGGCTATTGGCCCGATACCGACTACGACCCGGAGCAGACGCGTGCGACCGTCGGCCCGTTCGCGGACTTCGCCGACGCCGTCATCGCACTCGATCTACCGGTCCGCCCCTCCGAGCGTCCGGAGCCGAACCGAACGGTCGCCTACGCGGCACTCGGGTTCGTCGCCGCTTTCGCTACGCTCCCCGTCCTCGTGTGGCGTGCAACGCACCTCGGGAACGCGGTACTCGTCGCCTTCCTGCTGCTCGTCGTTGTCGGGCCGTTCGCCGTCGTCGCTATCCACTACCTTTGAGACACTCGGTACTGCTGTGTGCCGCCACCGACACCCGTTAGGCGCTCGCCGTCCATGCACCCGTATGGCCGGTCTCGACCTCGACCCCACGCAGCTCGACCGGTACTCCCGCCACATCATCATGGACGACGTCGGCCCGGAGGGCCAGGCTGCCCTGCTCGACGCCGACGTCCTCGTGGTCGGCGCGGGCGGCCTCGGCTCGCCCGTGATCGAGTACCTCGCCGCGGCGGGCGTCGGCACGCTCGCCGTCGTCGACGACGACACCATCGAGCGCTCGAACCTCCAGCGACAGATCATCCATCGTGACGCGGACGTCGGCACGTCGAAAGTCGACTCCGCACGCCGCTTCGTCGCGGACCTGAACCCCGACATCGACTTCGAGGGTCACGACGTCCGGCTCACCAGCGAGAACGCCCGCGACCTCGTCACCGACCGGGATTTCGTCGTCGACTGTACGGATAATTTCGGGACACGCTACCTCGTCAACGACGCCTGCGTGCTCGCGGGCGTCCCGTTCAGCCACGGCGCGATCTACAAGTTTGAGGGCCAAGCGATCACCGTCACGCCCGACGGGCCGTGCTATCGGTGTGTCTTCCCCGAAGCCCCCGAGGAGGGTACCGTCCCGGACTGCGCGACCGCGGGCGTCCTCGGCGTGCTCCCCGGCACGGTGGGTTGTTTGCAGGCTACCGAGGCCGTGAAGTCGATCCTCGGCGTCGGCGACCTCCTGACAGGAAAGATGCTCCACTACGACGCCGCGACCGTCGGCTTCGAGGAAGTGCCGATCGCGCAGAATCCCGACTGCCCCGTCTGCGGCGACGACCCCATCGAGAGCGTCGAGGACGTCGAGTACACCGGCGGCTGTACGGTCGCTTGAGCCCGCGGGTTCATCTACGAAGCCGGAACGATCCTGTCGCGTGCTCTAACCCATCGACCGCGCACGCCCCGCGAAACCGGCGGCACGACGTGTGCGAACTCGCTCCACTGCTTCAGTGCCGTCTGCTCGCCCCTACGCCAGCTCCCCGGCCACCTTCCTGACGAGGCCGTCGATGATCTCCGGCGTCGTCGGGTGGAACGCCCGGTCAGGAACGTCTCGGACGTCTATCCCCGTCTCGACGATCACCTGCATCGTCTTCGCCATCACGTCCGCCTCGTAGTGCCAGCCGTGGTATCCGAGCACAGTGCCGTCTGCGGCGTCGACGACGAGCTCCGCCCGGCCGCGCGCGGCGTCCTTCGTTCGGAAGACGCCATCGTCGCTCGCCTCGCGCGCCGCCGAAACGACGTCGTGGCCTGCGTCCTCGGCCTCGCCGGGCGTCATACCGACGGTGACGTACGGGTAGACGCCTGCTGCGGTGAAGATGACGTGGTGTGTGATCGGATCGTACGTCTCCAGCACCTCGTCACGCCAGTCCGCGAGAACGTTACGCGCCGCGACCTCGCCTTCCTCCTTTGCCGTGTGGAGGAGGTTTCGCGCGCCGACGACGTCACCCGCGGCGAACACCCGTTCGTCGTCGCGTGCCCGCAGCGTCTCCGGGTCAATCCATCCCTCACCGGGGTCGACCCGCGTCGCCTCCAAGCCGAGGCCCTCAACCGTCGGGACGCGCCCGGTGAAGCAGAACAGCTGCTCGGCCTCGATTGTCTCCTCGCTTCCGCCGCGCTTGACGGTCAGCCGGACACCCCCATCGTCCGTCGCCTCGACGCGTTGTTCCCCGGCGTTCGTCAGCACGTCGACGCCGAACTCCTCACGGTAGCACTCGACGATCCCGTCGCCGACCTCCGGGGCCGCCCGGTCGAGCGGCCGCGCGTCGTGCTCGATCACCGTGAGATCCATTTCGCCGGCTTCAGCGAGATACGGGACGAGTTCGAGGCCGACGGCACCGAAGCCGAGGACGACGCCCGAGTCGGGCAGCTCCGTCGCGTCGAGGACGTCCGCCGAGTTCATCGGGTCCACCTCGTCGATACCGGTGAGATCTGGTGTTCGCGGTGTCGAGCCGGTCGCGACGATCGCGTAGTCCGGCTCATAGCGCTCGTCGCCGACCGCGACGACGCCGTCGTCCACGAAGCGCGCCGTCTCGTGGTGGAACGCCACGTTCTCCTGCTCGGCGAGGTCGTGGACGGCGTCGCGGCGGTGGCGCGCGAACTCCGCGGTGTGGTCGTCCTTACGCGCGACCACCCGGTCAAGGTCCACCGTGACGTCGGCGTCGAGCCGCGCGTCCGAGCGCGCTTGGAAGCGATGCTGGGCGGCGCTCAACATCTCCTTCGAGGGCATACACCCGCGGAGGATACAGAGCCCGCCGCCCGGTTCGCCGTCGTCGACAAGCGTCACTTCGACGTCGGCGTCCGCGAGGACTTCGGCGGCCGCGACGCCGGCGCTCCCGTACGCTCCGATGACGAGGACGTGCATTACGAGCGCCTACGTGGGGTGGTGAGGAAAAGCCGCGGGGTCGACGAAACGCGGCAGCGTCAGTCAGCGTAATTCAAGGTGGAGCCTCCGGCCTCAAGGAGCGACCGGAGGGAGCGAGTAGGCCGGAGAGGAAACCGACATGGTACGACACAACCGGCATACTGCGGCCCACTGACTCCCGAATCTATAAGTACCGTCGGCACCTCTCTGAAGTCATGGAGGTGCGTCGAACTGCCGTCGTGAAACTCGCCGTTTCCGACGAGCAACGCGATGCACTCCACCGAACCACCGAGCAATACCTGTACTGCGCGAACCGAACCGCCGACTACTGTTGGTCCGACACATCCTACACCGAGTGCAAGACCAACAAGCGAGAGGTTCGTGACGCGCTCTACTCCGAACTCCGAGAGGAGACGGACCTACAGGCACAACTCGTCCAAGCCGCCATCAAACGCGCCGTCGAAGCCATCAAAGCGTGTGTCGAACGCTGGAAGAAGGGACAGCGCGTCTCTTGCCCCACGTTCACCGCCGAAACGATGGACTACGACGCGCGGAGCGCGACGTTCTACCGCAACAAGGTGTCGCTGGCAACTGTTGAGGGACGGGTCGAACCGTCGTTCATCCTCCCGGCAGATAGCCCGACGCCCTACGAGCGGTACGTTCTCTCTGAGGACTACGAGTTCCGCGAGAGTACGGTCCGATACGACGCGGTGGACGACGAATACTACATCCAACTCTCGACTCGGCGGATAGACGGCGTTGACGAGACATCCGTCTCGTCCGCACACCAGAACGCTGCGCGTTCTGGGGACGACGACGAGGTTCCAGTAGATACCGGGCACCCCGACCAAACGGTCCTCGGTATCGACCTCGGCGTCAACAGTCTCGCTGTCTCCTCAACCGGCACGTTTTGGCAGGGAGACGACTACGACCATTGGTGTCGTGAGTTTGAGAAGCGACGCGGTGAGATGCAACAGCGCGGCACGCAAGCCGCGCACAACGCCCTGCTTCGCCTCGGGAAGCGAGAAGATGCGTGGCGAAAACAATACATTCACACCGTCGCCAACGAGATTGTCACGGAAGCCGTCGAACACGACTGCGACGTTATCGTGTTTGAGGACTTGACCGACATACGCGAGCGGCTTCCGCACGCGAAGTGGCACCATGTTTGGGCGTTCCGACGCCTGTTCGAGTACGTCTCCTACAAGGCACCAGAACGCGGTGTCTCCGTGGAGCAAGTCGCGCCGAACCATACGTCCCAACGCTGTTCTCGGTCGGACTGTGGGTTCACGCACGAAGACAACCGCCACGGCGAACACTTCGAGTGCCAGAAGTGCGGCTATGAGGTGAACGCGGATTACAACGCCGCGAAGAACATCGGGCTACGGTACGCTCGAAAGCGAACACATAGACTCCGGTCCTCGCCCACGTCGGGGAGCGGAGACGCAGAAGTAGACCTGCGTATAAATGGTGGGACGTTGAACGGCGAGAGTCACCGGCCTGTTGCCGGAGACTGATTGCCGGGAGTCCACATCAAAGCCCTACCCTCAAGGACCGAGGCGCGTATGCGCCGAGGAAGTAGGGTGGGGTAGAGGGTGTCATAGAACGAGTAGCACACCAAAGAGCAGGGTGAACGCTGAGGTGGATGAGTTCAGCGA